>NZ_JBHSHL010000071.1:0-1539 GCF_042652965.1 Filifactor villosus | reverse complement strand
TTGAAGAAATCGGAGAAGTAAACTGAGCAAGAATTTTAACGAAGAGTTTGATCCTGGCTCAGGATGAACGCTGGCGGCGTGCTTAACACATGCAAGTCGAACGGGCGAATTATATCGGAGGTCTTCGGGCCGAAGAGATAATAAGCTAGTGGCGGACGGGTGCGTAACGTGTGGGTAATCTGCCTTTGTCATAGGAATAACTGCTTGAAAAAGTAGCTAATACCAAATAACATATCGTATAGGCATCTATAAGATATCAAAGAGAAATCGGACAAAGATGAGCCCGCATCTGATTAGCTGGTTGGTAGGGTAAAAGCCTACCAAGGCGACGATCAGTAGCCGGCCTGAGAGGGTGAACGGCCACATTGGAACTGAGACACGGTCCAAACTCCTACGGGAGGCAGCAGTGGGGAATATTGCACAATGGGGGGAACCCTGATGCAGCAACGCCGCGTGAGTGAAGAAGGCTTTCGAGTCGTAAAACTCTGTTGTAAGGGAAGATAATGACGGTACCTTAAAAGAAAGCCCCGGCTAACTACGTGCCAGCAGCCGCGGTAATACGTAGGGGGCAAGCGTTATCCGGAATAACTGGGCGTAAAGGGTGCGCAGGTGGTCTGTCAAGTTAGTGGTGAAAGGCATAGGCTCAACCAATGTAAGCCATTAAAACTGACGGACTTGAGTGCAGGAGAGGAAAGTGGAATTCCTAGTGTAGCGGTGAAATGCGTAGATATTAGGAGGAATACCGGTGGCGAAGGCGACTTTCTGGACTGTAACTGACACTGAGGCACGAAAGCGTGGGGAGCAAACAGGATTAGATACCCTGGTAGTCCACGCCGTAAACGATGAGTACTAGGTGTCGGGAGGAATCTCGGTGCCGAAGTTAACACATTAAGTACTCCGCCTGGGGAGTACGCTCGCAAGAGTAAAACTCAAAGGAATTGACGGGGACCCGCACAAGCAGCGGAGCATGTGGTTTAATTCGAAGCAACGCGAAGAACCTTACCTAAACTTGACATACCGATGCCGATTCGGTAATGCGAATTTTCCTTTCGGGGACATTGGATACAGGTGGTGCATGGTTGTCGTCAGCTCGTGTCGTGAGATGTTGGGTTAAGTCCCGCAACGAGCGCAACCCTTGTCAATAGTTGCCAGCATATAAGGTGGGGACTCTATTGAGACAGCTAAGGACAACTTAGAGGAAGGTGGGGATGACGTCAAATCATCATGCCCCTTATGTTTAGGGCTACACACGTGCTACAATGGTCATTACAGAGGGAAGCGAGATTGTGAAATGGAGCAAACCCCAAAAAGATGATCTAAGTTCGGATTGTAGGCTGAAACTCGCCTACATGAAGTTGGAGTTGCTAGTAATCGCAAATCAGAATGTTGCGGTGAATGCGTTCCCGGGTCTTGTACACACCGCCCGTCACACCATGGGAGTTCGGGGGGCCCAAAGTCAGTGAGCAAACCGCGAGGGTGCAGCTGCCTAAGGCAAAACGAATGACTGGGGTGAAGTCGTAACAAGGTAGCCGTATCGGA
>NZ_JBHSHL010000070.1:0-611 GCF_042652965.1 Filifactor villosus | reverse complement strand
TAATGTCCATGAGCAAATCCTTGATATCGTCGATCTTACGCTCTAATGCATTCATATCCCTGCTGTGCTCGTCTTTCGTGACGAAACATCGATACATATTTGTTTCGCTCGCTTTGAGCGAATCGGACATTTTGTCGATCGTCGTTTTCATATTTGCGAATTGTTTTTCGATGCGACCGTCCCGCTCCTTCAGCGTGTAGCCGATGTAGCCGACTACGATCGAAATGATTAGATTGAAAAAACTGTTAAAGTCCATACCTTCCCCCTGCTTTTTATTCGTGAAAAAAACGCTCTGCGGACAGAACCGATGCAGCAATATCGTGAGAACGTCGCATTAACCTCTGCTCGTCTTCCTCGGATATGACGTTTCTGTTCAACATGTCCCATCTGCGTTGATATTGTTTTCGCGCTTCTTTCGACCTCTCTTTTCTTTGCTCCTTCTCTTTTGCTGTTTCTTTGAGAGAATTCAAAAAAGCAGAAACCGTCTTCCTGCTCTTTTGAACGATCTCTGCTATCTCATTTATCTTCTTGTGTTCTTCAAGGAACAGCTCCCTCGCCGTCTTTTGCCACTCTTTCATATTCATCCTCGATTCGTTTCTTCGCGATTTCAT
>NZ_JBHSHL010000069.1:0-1875 GCF_042652965.1 Filifactor villosus | reverse complement strand
TTTTTATTCAAATATATTGTCCTGTTATGTCCTGTTATGATATAATGGAAGCAACACTTTGACAGGAGGAATAATCTATGTACGTTGCAGTAACCGGAAAAGGAAAATCTCGTGTGATCCAGCTTCGCGAAGATAAGCGAATCCCGGGTACAGGAAAAAAGAAAATCACGGTCATCGAAACCATTGGAAACTATGAAACATTACTCGCGCAAGACCCCGATGTCTTGGAAAAGTGGAAAGAAGAAGCCAAACGACGAACCCTTGAAAAGAAACTCTCCGAGGCTCCCGTTACCCTTACCTTACAGCATCGTAACATCCATCAAGCCCAAGATGCCTCTGCCTCCTTTCATTTTGGACACTGCCTCATCACACAGTTGTGGAAACAAATGAAACTGGATGCCTTTTTCGATCGTCATTGCGAGAAAAAGAACCAAAGTGCCATCAAAGAAGCCGTCCTTTCCCTCCTCTTACAACGTATGATGCATCCAAGCAGCGTACACTCTTCTTGGCAAAAACATACCAAACTTGCCGGGATGTCTGAAGTGGGATTAGATGTCTACTACCAAGCCTTAGATGTACTCGAACAACTCAAACAACCTTTAGAAGAACACTGTCATCGTTTCTTCCGAAAAGCCGTAGGAAGAACCAATCAATCGGTCTACTATGACGTAACCACCTATGCCTTCGAAAGTGTTCGACAAGGGGAACTTCGAAGGTTCGGCTTCTCCAAAGATCATAAACATCAAGAAGTCCAAGTCGTCATGGGATTGCTCATTGATGAGCACGCCATTCCCATAACCTTCACCTTGTTTCCCGGATGTACGATGGATCAAAAGACGATGAAAACATCCCTTCAAAACCTAAAAGACACCTATGGTCTTCACAAGGTTACAGTGATCGCAGACCGCGGTCTCAATGCCAAAGAAAACCTCTGCTACCTGCTCCAAGAAGGGCATGACTTCGCTCTCTCCTATACACTTAAAACATCCCCTGCAGCACTACAGGAGAGCGTTCTCTTAGAGCAAGGATGGAAAGACACCTATGATGGAGATCATCAACTTGTCTTTCGAGAAAAGGTCATCGACCAACATCTCCAAGTAAAGATCCCTCTTACCCGAGAAGAACAGGAATCCTTACCCAAAAAGAGGGGAAGAAAGCCGACCTACAAAACCGTGGAGATCCCCGTATCGATCCATGTAACATGGAGCGCTTCTCGTGCGCAAAAAGATCGAAGTGATCGTCTTCGTATGCTTGAAAAACTGCAAAAAGATCTGGAGAAACCCTATCTTCTAAAGAGCAGTCTCAAGAGAGGAAGAAACCAATATCTCTGTTTTGATTTGGCACAGACCCCTCTGAGTATCGATGAAGAAAAACTGCAAAGACAAGAACGTTGGGATGGATATTATGCCGTCATCACCAACAACAAACGTTATTGTACACAAGAGATCTGTGAGATGTATGCGGGACTGTGGCAGATCGAAGAAAGTTTTCGTATTCTAAAGACCGATCTTGCGGCAAGACCGGTGTATGTAAGAACGACTCCACACATCCAAGGACATTTCACACTGTGCTTTCTCGCTCTTTCTCTGATGCGTTATGCACAGTATCTATTCTTGAGAGAGAGACAGAAACGTGTCTCTGCTGCAGAGTTGATGCAAAGTTTTGAACAACCGACGGTATTGGTAAGTGGAGAGTATCCCAATTGTCTGTTGTTGCCGACGAATATTCCTCCTTTGTATTTAGAGTTTGCTGAACTTCTTTCCATGCCACCTTTGAAAACTGCTATGACCCTACAACAGTTCAAGACATCAACCAAGCTTGATATCAACATCAATCTGACCTCGAAGAAATAAGAGGACAAAAAAACAAAGAAAG
>NZ_JBHSHL010000068.1:0-713 GCF_042652965.1 Filifactor villosus | reverse complement strand
AGGGGAGTTGCAATATTGGCTACAAAGAGAAGTTAAGTGTAGATAACTTTGAAAAGCTTAGACAGGTGGCAGGATCGATCGTGGACGCAAAAGCAAAGATCACGATGGAGCCGAAGGTGGAATTTACGGACAAGAAGTTCCAGGCTGCTTTGATCGCGCTTTATAAAGGCGAATACAAGGAGCACGATCTCCCGGGTCTGCTCCGCGGGCTTGGGCTGGATGAGTCGGAGATCAAGGCGGTGCTGAAGAAGTTAAAAGGAGATTACTTTAAGGATAAAGCACTTCTGGAATCATTCGGAGCGAACGACGACGAACTGGAAGAGGAGCTCGATATGATCAAGGAACATCTCAACTACGAGCTTGTTTCGAGGTATTTTGATCTTGAAAATATCAACATCGAAGACATCCGCAAGGCGATCTTCGTGGAAGACAGTTTGGCAGTGGGATATAAGTTTAAGGAGTAGCAGGATATGAAGTTGTTTCTTGAGTTAGAAATTGATTTAGAAAAATCAGGGATCGATGATTTGTATTTGGCAGAAAATGAGCAGGAGATCGTGGAGGGTCTTCTGCTCCATGGATATGAGGAGGAAGCGTTACATATCAGACTTCTTTCTTATGAGTACACAGGTAAAGGAAGGAGAGAAGAATGAACCTGGAACGATATTCTGAAGAGGATAAGAGGGTTATTGAACAATATTTCGAATGTCTTCGAG
>NZ_JBHSHL010000067.1:0-2280 GCF_042652965.1 Filifactor villosus | reverse complement strand
CGAAACGAAAAAGAGAACAAAGGCAAATTCTCAGCGGAGCTTCGAGAGGAGCAAAGGTGAGAGACAACAAGTTTTCAAAAAGAGCGATCAAGTAAGAAAGAGCATATGGCGAATGCCTAGGCGCTTGGAGCCGATGAAGGACGTGGTAAGCTGCGAAAAGCTTCGGGGAGGTGCAAGCAACCATTAATCCGGAGATATCCGAATGAGGAAACTCATACAGAGTAGAGACTGTATATCCACTAATGAATGCATAGTTAGGGGAAGGGAACCCAGAGAACTGAAACATCTAAGTACCTGGAGGAAAAGAAAGAAACATCGATTTCGTCAGTAGCGGCGAGCGAACGCGAAAGAGCCCAAACCTTGTTGGGTAACCAAGAAGGGGTAGACATTCCAAAGAGGAGGTAACCTTAGTCGAAGACACTTGGAAAAGTGAACCAAAGAGGAGTAAAAGTCCCGTAGACGAAAAGGTAAAGACCAAGGGAATGATCAAGAGTACCACAGGACACGTGAAACCCGGTGGGAAGACGGGGGGACCACCCCCCAAGGCTAAATACTACCAAGCGACCGATAGAGAACAGTACCGTGAGGGAAAGGTGAAAAGAACCCCGGGAGGGGAGTGAAAGAGAACCTGAAACCATATGCTTACAAGCTGTAGGAGCGAGCATGCAAATGCGAGTGACTGCGTACTTTTTGTAGAACGGGCCAACGAGTTGTGATCATATGCGAGGTTAAGCACTTCAGGTGCGGAGCCGAAGCGAAAGCGAGTCTTAAGAGGGCGAGAGTATATGGTTGCAGACCCGAAACCAGGCGACCTATCCATGTCCAGATTGAAGTTTCTGTAACAAGAAATGGAGGATCGAACCCACGTACGTTGAAAAGTGCGGGGATGAGGTGTGGATAGCGGTGAAATTCCAATCGAGCTTGGAGATAGCTGGTTCTCTCCGAAATAGCTTTAGGGCTAGCGTTTTGCGAGATATATATGGAGGTAAAGCACTGACTGCCTAATGGGTCTTCTAGATTACTGAGGGCTATCAAACTAAGAATGCCATATATAGCGCAGAGCAGTCAGACTATGAGTGATAAGATCCATAGTCGAGAGGGAAAGAGCCCAGACCAACAGCTAAGGTCCCAAAATGTATGTTAAGTGGGAAAGGATGTGAGATTGCATAGACAACCAGGATGTTGGCTTAGAAGCAGCCATACATTGAAAGAGTGCGTAATAGCTCACTGGTCGAGTGATCTTGCGCCGAAAATTACCGGGGCTAAAACATACTACCGAAGCTTTGGCTAAACAGGGAACTGTTTGGGGTAGGAGAGCATCGTATAGGATAAGAAGCAAAATCGGAAGAGATTGTGGATTCTATAGGAGAGAGAATGTTGGCATGAGTAGCGAGAGGAAGGTGAGAATCCTTCCGGCCGAAAACCTAAGGGTTCCTGAGGAAGGTTCGTCCGCTCAGGGTAAGTCGGGACCTAAGCCAAGGCCGAAAGGCGTAGGTGATGGACAACGGGTTTAGAATCCCGTACCGCCGTAGTTGATTGATCGAAGGGGGGACACAGGAGGATGACCGAAGCGTGCGAATGGAAGAGCACGTCCAAGCAGAGAGTGAGTAAAGGCAGGCAAATCCGTCTTTACAATTGTGATCTGTGATGGGGAGTGAATCAAGTAGCGAAGTCGACTCATTCAAACTGTCAGGAAAAGCCTCTAGAGAGACGAAGGTGCCCGTACCGCAAACCGACACAGGTAGGTGAGGAGAGAATCCTAAGGCCAGCGAGAGAACTGTTGTTAAGGAACTCGGCAAAATAACCCCGTAACTTCGGGAGAAGGGGAGCCTGTGAGAGCAGGCCGCAGAGAATAGGCCCAAGCGACTGTTTACCAAAAACATAGGTTTCTGCAAAACTGAAAAGTGAAGTATAGGAGCTGACGCCTGCCCGGTGCTGGAAGGTTAAGGGGAAAGCTTAGAGCAATCGAAGGCTGGAACTTAAGCCCCAGTAAACGGCGGCCGTAACTATAACGGTCCTAAGGTAGCGAAATTCCTTGTCGGGTAAGTTCCGACCCGCACGAAAGGCGTAACGATTTGGGCACTGTCTCAACAACAGACTCGGTGAAATTGTAGTGCCGGTGAAGATGCCGGACACCTGCGACAGGACGGAAAGACCCCATGGAGCTTTACTGTAGCTTAGCATTGGATTTAGGTAATAGATGTACAGGATAGGTGGGAGACTGAGAGTATAGGGCGTCAGCCTTGTAGGAGTCGCTGTTGGGATACCACCCTTGTATTG
>NZ_JBHSHL010000066.1:0-1177 GCF_042652965.1 Filifactor villosus | reverse complement strand
AATCATGATGATCATTCCGTGGATGGTCATGGGCGGAGCGGATCTGTTCAACTTGGAAGTATTGAAAAAGATAAACAAAGAAAAGTATGAAGTAAGCATCCTGACAACAGTGCACAGCGATAACGTGTGGAAGAGCAAATTTCGAGAGTATACCGACGAGATCTACGAACTTCCGTCCTTCTTGGACATTCGCAACTATCCGGAATTTATCAGCTATTTTATCCAAAGCAGGGACATCGACATCCTGTTTTTAAGCAACTCCTACTATGGCTATCACCTGATCCCTTGGATTCGAAAAGAATTTCCGGGTCTGGCAATCATCGACTATGTGCACATGGAAGAATGGTACTGGAGAAACGGAGGGTATGGAAGAACCTCAGGAATGATGGGAGAGATCCTGGAGAAAACCTATGTATGTAATGAGGGGACAAGAAAAGTGCTTATCGATCACTTCCATCGAAAAGCAGAAGACGTCAAAACCCTTTACATCGGAGTGGACCAGGACAAGTATGATGAAAGTAAAGTCGAAGAAGGAGTTGTACGAGAGAAGTACGGTTTAGGAAACAGACCGATAGTCTTATTTCCTTGTAGGATCCATCCGCAGAAGAGACCCTTTTTGATGTTGGAGATTGCAAAAGGAGTCAAAAAACGAAAGAAAGACATTGCCTTTTTGGTAGTAGGAGACGGGCCACAGTTGGAAGAAATGAAACTCAAAAGCAAAAGCTTGGGATTGGAAGAGAACGTATACTTTGCGGGACGTCAGGAAGATATGATGCCCTACTACAAAGATGCGACACTGACCTTGATCTGTTCTCTGAAAGAAGGCTTGGCGCTAACCGCATACGAATCGGTATCAATGAAAACACCGGTAGTCAGTGCGGACGTTGGAGGGCAGAAAGAACTGATAGACAGCACGGTAGGAAGGATTATTCCTTTGTATCAAAAAGAGGGGGAAGAACTTGACAAGAGGGAATTTCCGAGAGAAGAGATCGAAGAATATGTAGCTGCGATCACGGACCTCATATCGGACAAAGGACTGTATGAAGAGATGAGGGAGAATTGCAGGAAGAGGATCCGCGAGAGATTTTCTACGCAGATTATGATAGAGGAATTGGAGAAGGAACTTGAGCAGAGCAAGGCGGAAGAGAGGGTGGCCAAGAGGAAAAGAGTTTCAGGA
>NZ_JBHSHL010000065.1:0-2599 GCF_042652965.1 Filifactor villosus | reverse complement strand
GCGTCGGGAGACATTGTGATTACCGAGCGACGAACTGCCCGGGGAAGTACTTCCCTTGGAAGGCTCTGATGTCGGAACTCTCGGGAAAGAAAAAAGAGGAGATCAAGTCGGAGGTATTGACTTCAATCTTGGGCAAGACAGGGGTCACAAAGGAACAGGTTTTGCAGTATGTGAATCAGATCAATAAGGACTGCAAGATTTCCGTGAGGTTGACGGAGTGGATCGGATATTACTTTAAGTACTGCGAACAGTACAAGATAAGAGCCGAGGTTGCAATCGCTCAAGCATTGCACGAAACGAACTATCTTCGTTTTGGCAATATTGTACAGGCTTCACAAAATAATTTTGCCGGACTTGGAGCACTTGACGGAAATGAAAAGGGGCAGGCGGCAAGTTTCCCGTCTGCAGAGGTCGGAGTCCTGGCTCATGTTCAGCACTTGGTAGCGTATGCAACTACGGTATATGTCAAAAACTTGGTAGATCCGCGGTTTGGGCTTGTGCATCGGGGAAGTGCTCCGTATTTGGAGTATTTAGCGATCCCGAAAAATCCGCGCGGAGTAGGTTGGGCGAGCGATAAGGAGTACGATGTGAAAATAAAAAAGATTATTCATAATATCAACGGTGTGAAGGTGCAACGGGAGCACTGGGGCGCGAAGTTCATCAGGGAACTGCAAGAGAAGGGGATCATCTCGGAGTGGCACGATCCGGACAGTAGGGTTACATGGGCGGAATTCGCTGCTGTGTTAAGTAAGATTGTAAAGTAAGAAGAAGGGGGGAAGTGTTGATGTCGGAGTGGAAAAAGGAGCTTAAAATAGAAGAACTGGATAGTCCGTACTTCGAGCTTGCGGAAAAGTTCGGGATTGAGGTAGCTCTTGAAATCGAACAGATGTGGCGCGGAAGACAGATCTACTTCCCTTTTCTTGAACATGTGTGTCGGGAGAATATAAAAGAGAAGATCCTCGAAGAATACAATGGATACAACGCTACGGAGCTGGCGGTCAAGTATGGATACTCGGAGCGCCACATTCGCCGGCTTTGCGAGAATAAAAGTGTAGTGCTTGATGGTCAACTCAACTTATTTAATGAAGATAGTCGCAACAAATAGCGACTTCTTTTTTTTGTGGGAAAATTGAAAAAGAGGGAAGAATGTAGTATGATAAATAAAATACATCTTATAGGAGGATACATATGAAAAAAAGAAAAGCACCGGGTTGTCTCACTATTATTGTCTTGCTTCTCATGCTCGGCGTATATGCGAGCGTGAGAAACAATGTAGGGCCTTCTGTGCAGATTTCGAAGATTGAAGGCGTCAGCGCGGAACAAAACGAAAAAATTGCACAGGTCCTGGAAAAGATAGGAGTTAAGAGTTATATGATCGAGCACGATGAGATGCTCGACGAAGAAGAAGGCGAGGGGAGCAAAGGATATCGCATATCGGGAACTATAAACGGGACGAACAGTAAGAATATCATTGTATATACAGATTCGACCGGGAACCTTCTCCGGGTCCGTTGGGCGGATAAAGATTTTTATAAGGATGGAAAGACGGTAGCGGTGTTGACGGATTATTTTTTGACGGACGAAGAAGAAATTATGCTGAAGACACAAGCAGAAATTATGGTAAAAGACATTCTTGCTGCTCCATCGACAGCAAAGTTTCCGGGATACGCGGAGTATGTGATGGAAAAGACTCCGGATAAGTACATCGTTGGGTCGTATGTGGATGCACAAAATGGGTTCGGAGCGATGTTGAGGAGTGAGTTCATGATTCGGATCTCGAGAAAAGACAACAAGGTGTTATCGTTTATTTTTGACGGGAAAGAACTTGTAAAATAAGTGAAAGAGTAGCTTGCGCTACTCTTTTTCTATGTTCGACAGCAAGAAATAAAAAAATATACTTTTGTCATACAAAACTATTGACTTTTGTATGACAAAAGTATATACTATAGTTACAGCGAGGGAAACCGAGCTGAATTCACGGGCAAGAGAAGGGAAGGATATGGAGAAAAAAAAGAAGAAGATTGGCCGTCCAACGACTAATCCGAAGACTCGGCGTTTAGCAGTAAGGCTAAGTGAGTCTTCAAATCTTATCTTGGAAGCTTATTGCAAGCAGGAGAAGGTAAGCAAAACAAAAGCGATCGAGAATGCGATCGCGGAACTAAAAAAATATTTGAATAGGTAAAAGAAGAACACCCGCCGTGCCGGGAAGCAAGAGGCGAGTGTTCTTAAATCCACCCCGAAGGGTTATCTACATAGTAGCATAAACCTTCGGAAAAAACAAACAAAAAAACGGAGGTTAAAATGAAATCATATTATCAAAATGGATCAAGTTGCGCTACGATGGTGGTCGCAGAACTTATTAAAATTGAAATTTCAAAGCTTGAGAAGCTGAAAAAATTCGGAAGGAATCCAGATGGGTTTCTAGAAAAGTATGAGGATCCGTTCATGGACTCATATCGAGAAGTTGAAAAAGACTTCGAGGTATCAAACTCGGAGTTGTTAAAAAGTTTTGAAATAGCTTTCGCTTATCTAGAGCGTGTCTACACAAATTAAACAAGGCATCTTAACCATAAAACGATCGATGCCAAATGAACTGCTC
>NZ_JBHSHL010000064.1:0-787 GCF_042652965.1 Filifactor villosus | reverse complement strand
ATGGGCGGTTGACGGGGAAGGTCTCTCCGGCGATCCTGGAGAGGGAGGTAAAATATTGGGAGAAGTTCAGTGTGGATGTGGTGATCGAGGCGCTGCGGATCCACATTCGGGACTATCCGGCACACAGGGAGAGTTATACCCGAGGGATCATGAGAAACCTTCAAAATCAAGGGTTTCGAAGGAAGCCGCAAAGGAGGGCTCAAGAATATAGAGGACTATCAGGAGCATCACAGGATATGGATGAGGAACTAAGGAAAGAACTTGAGTTACTGAACGATCTTAGAGAGGACTGGGTAGAATGAAGGCGAATCAATATAAGAACAAAGAGATCAATCGAGCTCAGATTAACAAAATCTGGGCAAGTGCAGCAGAGCGGGGCATGTCAAAAGAGGACCTCTATGCTCTGATTTTCTCCGTCGCAAAAAAAGAGAGTATGAAGGCGCTTACTTGGATAGAGGCGAATGCAGTGATCAATCGGATCGTCGGAGCGGAAGAGAGCGAGATTTATCAAAATAAGGTAGGAAGACAAAGCACGGAGCGGATGCGTCGGAAGATACACATGCTGGTCAAGACGCTGGGTTGGGATAATAATCCTGCTCGAATTCAAGGTTTTTGCAAGAAGATGTTTGGCGTGGAAAAGGTAGAGTGGTTAAGCGCAAAACAGTGCTATCAACTGATCGAGGCACTGAAGAAAATAATAGCACGAGAGGAGGCAGAAAATGAAGATCATCAAGCACCCGGAGCTGAAGTTTAAGCCGATGCAAAGGGTCGAAAAGTCGGAGAAGCG
>NZ_JBHSHL010000063.1:0-786 GCF_042652965.1 Filifactor villosus | reverse complement strand
ATGGGCGGTTGACGGGGAAGGTCTCTCCGGCGATCCTGGAGAGGGAGGTAAAATATTGGGAGAAGTTCAGCACGGATGTGGTGATCGAGGCGCTGCGGATCCACATTCGGGACTATCCGGCACACAGGGAGAGTTATACCCGAGGGATCATGAGAAACCTTCAAAATCAAGGGTTTCGAAGGAAGCCGCAAAGGAGGGCTCAAGAATATAGAGGACTATCAGGAGCATCACAGGATATGGATGAGGAACTAAGGAAAGAACTTGAGTTACTGAACGATCTTAGAGAGGACTGGGCGGAAGATGAATAAGGTGAGTAAGAAAAAAGAAATAAATCGCGCTCAGATCAACAAGATTTGGGCAAGCGCAGCAGAGCGGGGCATGTCAAAAGAAGACCTGTATGCTCTGATTTTCTCCGTCGCAAAAAAAGAGAGTATGAAGGCGCTTACTTGGATAGAGGCGAATGCAGTGATCAATCGGATCGTCGGAGCGGAAGAGAGCGAGATTTATCAAAATAAGGTAGGAAGACAAAGCACGGAGCGGATGCGTCGGAAGATACACATGCTCGTCAAGACACTCGGATGGGATAATAATCCCGCTCGAATTCAAGGTTTTTGCAAGAAGATGTTTGGCGTGGAAAAGGTAGAGTGGTTGAGCGCAAAACAATGCTATCAACTGATTGAGGCACTGAAGAAAATGATAGCACGAGAGGAGGCAGGAAATGAAGATCATCAAGCACCCGGAGCTGAAGTTTAAGCCGATGCAAAGGGTCGAAAAGTCGGAGAAGCG
>NZ_JBHSHL010000062.1:0-3228 GCF_042652965.1 Filifactor villosus | reverse complement strand
AGTACTTCTCGTCAATTTCAAAGCCGACAAAATTTCGACCCAATCGAGCACATGCCACTCCCGTTGTTCCCGATCCGGCGAACACGTCAAGCACCGTATCACCTTCGTCCGTGCTATCCGTTATGAGTTTTTCAATGAGCTCGGTGGGTTTTTGGGTCGGATGAACCTTCTCCCCGTCACGCTTCTTAGCGCCCGCGGCAAATCCCGGAATACGAATCACCGAGAGTCCGAACCCCTTTCCGTTTCTGTGCGGTTTATCAACCGCGTATATAATGAGTTCGTGCGCAAATGAGTAATAGTTGCCCCACCCCGACATCTTGTCCCACACGAGCATATTTTTGACCGGCAGGAACTCTTGCATAAGTGGGTGAAAGAAGGAATATCCTCTGAAATCGCTAAAAAAATACACGCTTCCGGTCGGCTTCAGCACTCGCTTGAACTGTTCAAATAGTTCTGCAAAAAACGGCTTACAGATGGCCAGGTCCTTAAATACTCCCTTCTGAGAGTTGTGTGTAATGCCGATAAAGTAGGGTGGGTCCGTAATGATTGCGTCTATACTTTCATCAGGAACCTTCTTGATCAGCTCAATACAATCCCCCAGTTTAAAATCAAATCCCATAACTGCCTCCTGAATGTTACATTTCTGTCGGATAAAGATAGACGCGAAAGGACAATGCAAGCTCCTCGAAAGCTGCATTGTCCTTTCCTCATCCTCTTGTCCTTTACTGAATAATTGCCTCCGTATCGTCCTCGGTCGCGAATCCGTTTGAGGTCTCCAAATCTCTCTCGAGTTCCCAGATCGTGATAAAATCTTTCTTCAGATCCAGAACCTTCGCCTCCGTCAAGGCTTTGATATACACATCCACATCTCCGACCGTCTCCGCGAGCGCTTTTCTCAAGTCGCTCGACATCAGAGCATTGATTTCGAGCGATGTCTTTCGTTGAATGTCTTCGATCTCCGCCTTTGTCAGTTTGCCGTCCGATGATGCGTTTTTCAGATCCTGTACTACCACCTGATCAAACATTTTGACTGTCTTCTCCGCGATGTCATCGATACGCTTCAAGGCATTGAGCGCAAGATTCTGCTGTTTCTCGTCTCGAATCAGCGCGATCTTCTCAAGCAAAAACTTCTTCGCTGTTGTAAATAACAACATAACCAACGCCAACGCGATCGTCACCGCTAGATCGCTGAACATCGATAAGACCATTTCCATATTCATTTTTGTGTCCTCCTGAAATTAAAAAAATAAAAAAGCTACAATCACATTTCTGTAATGTAGCTTTATCTTATCTTATTTCTATATCCCTGTATTTTGAATGGTTCAAGAGCCGAAAGCGTTCAACTGTCAGTCTGTCATCAAGTACTTTCGAATATACGTAATCCACACAGGAATATGAAACAAACACTCCTCAAAACTCAAATTTCTCTGTTCATCCATCCTATCTAACGTACGAGGGAGTTGCATGTAATTTCTTCCATTCCCGACATTAATCTTTCCTATGTATCCCATGCCCTTTAACCAAACATTCAATGTTTTGTCCGAAAGCCTCTCCAACTTTAAACTCCTTGATATTCTCGCTCGTCTTATGTGTTGAACAAGTTCTGCAACAAATGTCCGTTCCTCCTCGTTTGCACTTCGTAACGTTTCATTCGCACAGTCAGCATGCGCCTCTGCAAAGAGACGATCCACCTCATCCATAACACTTATATCCTTTGCTAAACCGCCTACACATTCTGAGTCCGCTCCGATGTTCAAGTCGTTCCTGTGCATCACTCTCTGATTTCTACGAGCATTATGTCGAGAACACCTTCTCTCTCGTTGCGTCCGCTTAAGCGCCTTATACAATTTAACATCCAAGAACGCCGGAACTCCGACAAAAATTGCCACAAACCCCCACTCGAACGCTCCGAAATCCTTCGCTGCTATCGCCACTATAATCGCCGAAAAAAGCAAATATGTACTCAAACACCCAAAGGCTACCACTTGAACAACGTATTTAACCATACTCATCCCTCCATGATTGTTATTTGTTATTATATTACTACATCCTGTCGACTGTTTCAATAAAAAAAAGAGACGATACCGTCTCTTCCCTTCTAAGGATCAAACATATCAAGCTGACCGTCCGGTTGCTTACTTTTCTCCTGTTCCTCATACTTGGAGCAGATCGAGCGAATATGCCGCTCGGTAAAATCGTACTTCCTCGCCAGCTTTGCATAATTGTACCCATCGAAGTCTTCCAAAATCATCTCTTTGATCCGTGTGGCATTCGCTTTTTTGAACGAGGGAAAATACACCTGTTGCCCTCGAAATAGTTTCTCAATCACAAATGCCGCCTCAAGCCCCAATTCTTCAGCAATGGCATCATACGGGCTTTCCAGATCCTCTACCCTCAAGTTCTTGATCCATTCCTCCAAGTGTATCTCCCCCCTTCTTGACTACTTTACAACCTTACTCAGAACCGCAGCGAATTCCGCCCATGTAACCCTACTGTCCGGATCGTGCGACTCCGATATGATACCCTTCTCCTGAAGCTCTCTGATGAACTTCGCGCCCCAGTGCTCCTTCTGTACTTTGATCCCATCCATTTTATGAGCAATATCTTTTATCTTCATCGCATACTCCTTATCTGATGCCCAGCCCGTTCCGCCCGGATTATTCGGAATAGAAAGATATTCCAAATAAGGAGCCGAGCCTCTTCTTACTAACCCGAACCGAGGATCGACCAACTCACGAGCCGGAACCGCTCCAATCGAACAATACGCATATAAGTGCTGAACGTGTGCCAACACTCCTTGCGCTGCCGTCTTAAACTTTGCCGCTTGCCCCTTGCCGTTTCCGTCTAGCGCTCCAATCCCCGCGAAGTTGTTTTGCTCCGGCTTTACAATACCTCCAAATCGAAGATAATTCGTTTCAAGAAGCATTTGAGCAATTGCGAGTTCTGTACGAACACCGTACTTCTCACAATAGGTAAAATAATACTCAACGAACTCCGACAGCTTGACCGAAATTTTGCAGTCCCTGTTGACCTTGTTGATATGAAGAATCGCCTGCTCTCTTGTGATCCCGGACTTTCCTCCTAAAGGAGTCAAAACCTTTTTTGCCGGACTTGGCTTCTTCGTTTCCGTCAACTTGCCCCGATCTTTCAACGCGCCGATCAGAGCCTTCCAAGGGAAGTACTTCCCCGGGCAGTTCGTCGCTCGGTAATCACAATGTCTCCCGACGC
>NZ_JBHSHL010000061.1:0-37130 GCF_042652965.1 Filifactor villosus | reverse complement strand
TGTATGGAGCTAAGGAGTACTAATCGATCGAGGACTTGATCCAAAGGAGAGAAGATGTTATGCAGTTTTGGTGGTACAATCCATCAGAGTAAGAGTTGTTGCACGTAGATTAAGATGAGTTCAAGGCGGGCGATGAGGAGCAAGTGAGCGTACTCGGATGTACGTGATCGAAGCGACGAAGAAGCCTAACGAAGAAATCACTAAAAAGTGCAAAGGAGCTTGTTGCAAGTATTTTAGAGCAGATTCGAAGTGAGCAGAGGAGAGAAGGAAGGAGCGTATATAGACATACGTGACTGACTGAACGACGATAGCGAACAAGAAGATGCCTAAAAGACGCAGTAACAAGGAATATGGTTACAATAGAGTAAGAGATACACCTGTTCCCATTCCGAACACAGAAGTTAAGCCTTACATCGCTGAGGATACTTGGAGTGCAGACTCCCGGGAAAGTAAGTCGTAGCCAATTAAAAGACATCGAGAGATCGATGTCTTTTTACATATCTACTATCTTTATCTGTAATACTATTATTCTTTTGGGTTGTGGATATAAATAATCTGTGAGCCATAGAAAATAAACCAACTTTTCGTCATTTGAAAAACAGCTATATCCATACTTCTATCGGAGAAGAGTATAAGTATCCTGGTCTTATGTCTTTCTGTAGGTGGACAAAATCAAACGATCAACCAAACATATAGAAAGCTATACTGAAAAAGCTTTAATTTGAGGGGATAAGCGGATTTAAATCGATGTCGAGGAAGAAGTATAGAGTATTCATATAAACACCTCGGTGAAGGATAAGTTGAATTTTTGTATTTGTAGAGATCGTCTTCCTCCAACGGAAGGTTCCAATTATAAAAGTTGTGTTACAATTGAAACTTTTTTTCAAAGATGATAGAAAGTTTTTGTGATTTATACTATAATAAAATAGTTATGTTGTGTTCTTTTTTAGGAATACAGACGGAAGAGAAAAGTATAAGACTTTTAAATGATATAGAAATGAGGGTTTAACAATGGGATTTTTAGATTCTTTTTTTTCGAATCGAGAGATCAAACGTTTGGAAAAGAAAGTCCAACTGGTCAACTCGTATTCGGACCGAATGAAGAAGCTATCCGACGATGAGCTCGTTGGAAAAACGGACGAATTTAAGAAAAGACTCAAGAGCGGAGAAACGGTGGATGATATTCTGCCGGAAGCGTATGCGGTTTGTAGAGAAGCTTCTGAGAGAGTTCTCGGAATGAGACATTACGATGTTCAAATTATGGGCGGGATTGTCTTGAACGAGGGGCGGATTGCAGAGATGAAGACCGGGGAAGGAAAGACACTTGTTGCGACTCTGCCTGTATATTTGAATGCTCTTACGGGAGATGGCGTTCATGTTGTCACGGTCAACGATTATCTTGCAAAACGTGATATGGAGTGGATGGGCAAGCTGTATGGGTTTTTAGGTCTGACAACGGGCGTTATTGTTCACGGTTTGGACAATGAAGAGAGAAGACAGGCTTATAATGCCGATATCACTTACGGAACCAACAACGAGTTCGGTTTTGACTATTTGAGGGATAACATGGTCATCTATAAGCATCAGATGGTTCAGAGACCTTTGAATTATGCGATCGTCGACGAGGTGGACTCCATTTTGGTCGACGAAGCAAGGACCCCGCTTATTATTTCGGGCAGGGGAGATAAGTCGACATCTCTTTACACACAGGCCGACACCTTTATCAAAACATTGAAGAACGAAGAAGATTATATTATTAACGAAAAGGAAAATGCTTCCACCCTTACAGAAGAAGGCCTGCAAAAAGCGGAGAAGTTTTTTGGAGTAGAGAGTATGACGGATATTGCCAATATGGAGATCTACCATAATATCGGTCAGGCACTTCGTGCAAATACTTTGATGAAGCTGGATGTAGACTATGTAATCAAAGACGGAGAAATCGTTATCGTCGACGAGTTCACGGGTCGTTTGATGTTCGGACGACGCTATTCTGCCGGATTGCACCAGGCGATTGAAGCGAAAGAGGGAGTTAAGATTCAAAACGAGTCCAAGACCTTGGCGACGATTACCTTCCAAAACTATTTCAGAATGTATAAGAAACTCTCGGGCATGACGGGAACCGCAAAGACCGAGGAAGAGGAGTTCAACTCCATCTACAATATGGATGTCGTTCAAATCCCTACCAACAAACCCGTTATTCGTGTTGACCAAAACGATGTTGTCTACACCAATGAAGAGGCCAAGTACAATGCAGTCGTGGAAGAAGTGATTGAAAAACACGCGACAGGACAACCCCTTCTCATCGGTACGATCTCGATTGAAACATCGGAGATGCTTTCGGACAGACTGCGTAAAAAGGGAATTCAACACCAGGTACTGAATGCAAAGAACCATGAGAAAGAGGCGGAGATTGTAGCACAGGCCGGTCGTTATAATTCTGTAACCATAGCAACAAATATGGCGGGCCGTGGAACGGACATCATCTTGGGAGGAAACCCCGATTTTATGGCCAACAAAGAGATGAGAAAACTGGGTTATACCGATGAGGTCATCGCTTTTGCCACCGGTTTTGCACCTTCTCACGATGAAGAACTGTTAGAGGCAAGATCGACCTATCAGCGTATTTTGTCTGAGAAAAAAGAAGAATTGAAGGAAGAGCAGCAGAAGGTCCGTGAAGCGGGAGGACTTGTGATCATAGGAACCGAGCGTCATGAATCCAGGCGGATTGATAACCAGCTTCGAGGTCGTTCCGGACGTCAGGGAGATCCGGGGGAAACCAGATTCTTCATCTCATTGGAAGACGAACTGATGAGACTTTTCGGAGGAGAACGATTGCAAAGTTTGGTAGAGAAGGTGGGAATGGAAGCCGATGAACCTATAGAAGCGAGGATTCTTACCAAAAATATCGAAGGTGCACAGAAGAAGGTCGAGGGAAGAAACTTCGGTATCCGTAAGAGCGTTCTTCAATATGACGATGTTATGAACACTCAAAGAGAGATCATCTATACTGAGAGAAGAAGAGTGCTGGAGGGAGAAGATATCAGCGGTCAGATCCAAAATATGATCGAGCAGACGGCAGAGGCGGTCGTAGCGGAGTATACCCATCATGAGTTTTCGGAAGAATGGGATCTAAGAGGTCTGTTTGCAAAGATAGCCATCGTATTCGGACTCCATCTTCCCGAGTTTGAAAACACTACCGACATCGATAAGAATGAGCTCATTGAACGACTCAAAGAAGAAGCACTCAAAAAATATCATGAGCAGGAAGCAAAGATTCCGTTAGAGAACTTTAGAGAGTTGGAGAGGGTTATTTTGTTGCAATCGGTAGACGGAAGATGGATGGACCATATCGATGCCATGGATCAACTCAGACAGGGAATCGGACTTCGTGCCATCGGTCAAGAAGATCCGGTGCGTGCATATCAATTGGAAGGCTTCGATATGTTCGATGCAATGAATGACCTTATTCGTGAGGATACCGTTCGTTTCGTTTTAAATGTAAATCTGGAGCCGAAGAGGGAAGAACCCGAGGTTATTGAACGTAAACAGGTAGTGAAGATGGATACGTTGACCGAAAGAGATCCGGCGACAAAACCTGAAGCTTCCAAAGAACCTGTAAAGGGGAAGACAAAGGTTGCAAGAAATGAGCCCTGCCCCTGCGGTAGCGGCAAGAAATATAAAAATTGTTGCGGAAGGAATGCATAGATATGTTGAATGAACAAATACACAGAGAGAGCCTTTCCGTTATTCAAAAATCTCTCGAAGAAATCAGGGATTCTCTTTGACATTGCTCAGTTACAGGTAGAATTTGAGCAGAACAGTCAAAAAATGGAAGAGCCGTCTTTTTGGAACGATCTTGAAAATTCTCAGAGGATTGTAAGACGGAACAAACAAATCGAACAGACCATCGACGTATATCAAAAAGCAAGGGTGAAGTATCAGGATGTAGAGGTCCTCTTTGAATTGGCACAGGAGGATCCGTCATTGGAGAAAGAGTTGGAGAAAGAGCTGGAGCTGGTAATACGTGATTTGGAGGATTTGAAGACACAGACCTTGCTTGATGGGGAGTATGATGCCAACAATGCCATCCTTTCCATCCATGCAGGTTCGGGAGGACTCGATGCTCAAGACTGGGCGGAGATGTTGCTTCGGATGTACCTTCGGTTTTGTAAAGAGATGGGTTTTCAGGTGAAGGAACTCGACTATTTGCCCGATACCGAAGCAGGGATCAAGAGTGTGACTTTGCAGATATCGGGACATAATGCGTATGGATTCCTGAAGAGTGAAAAGGGGGTTCACAGGATAGTGCGGATTTCTCCCTTTGATGCTTCGGGCAAGCGACATACCTCATTTGCTTCCATCGATGTAATCCCTGAGATTGATGACAGCGTGCAAGTCGATATTAATCCCACGGACTTGAAGATCGATACCTATCGAGCCTCGGGAGCGGGAGGTCAGCACGTCAACAAGACGGATTCGGCGGTAAGGATCACGCATTTGCCGACAGGAATTATCGTAACCTGTCAAAACCAACGTTCTCAACACTCGAATCGTGAAACGGCAATGAAGATGTTGTTTTCTAAACTAATGGATATCAAGATAAGAGAACATAAGGAGAAGATCGAGGATATTTCCGGAGAGTATTCTCAAATTGCATGGGGAAGCCAGATTCGTTCCTATGTCTTCCAGCCCTATACCTTGGTCAAAGATCATCGAACCGGAGAAGAAGTGGGTTCGGTACAATCGGTTATGGACGGAAATCTGATGGGTTTTATCAACGCTTATTTGAAACAACAGAAACTATCGTCGAACTGACAGACTATGTCAAGAAGAGTTTATAGATGTTCTTCAATGTAATACTATTATTCTTTTGTGTGGATATAAATAATTTGCGACCCATAGAAGACAAACCGACTTTTCTTGGTTTGAGAAACAGATATATCCATACTTCTATTGAAAAATAGTATAAAGGCCGTATGGGTAGTATGAATGAATAGTGTAACAACGACCGCAAACTCTATAAGGAGGAGCGGTTGTTGTTTGCAACAAAAATGCCGAACAAAAAGTTCGGCATTTTGTGATTAAAGAGATATACTATTACCGCTCTAAGTTTGCAGGCTGAGTGTTTTCAAACATAGCCTTTCTATAGGCTTCGGATAATGATACATTCTGTCTGCCCGACAATTCAAACGGAGAATAGCATAAAATTTCCTTGTTTTACAATCTAATTCGTATAACGATCTACAGAAACTCTGAATTTGTTCCCGTTTTCTTTGTAACTTGCATCCACGATGTCTTGCAGGTTGTTGTTGTTATCGTCTTTGGAAGCCTGGACGGTAATACTGATCTCATAGTTATAGTATCCCTTCAGGTAATCTTTTACAACATCCAACACTTCAGACTCGAGAGCCTCATACATATCATCTTCAAAATATGAAACCCTGCGACCCTTGACAATATCATTCCATTTTTGGACATCAAGTCTTGAGGTATCGGAGAGAGTAACTCGAACACGATCTCTATTGATGGATACATCTCCTTCATAGATGGAACGGCCGTAATCATCTGTGCTCAACTTCACCCTTTGAAGGTCACGGGCGATATCTCTCTCCAGGGTTCTTCTGTCACCGGATCCCAGATCCTTAAGGAGCTTGTCTCCCGAACTCGATGAAGAGCTTGAAGAACTAGAAGAATTTTTGTTGGACAGCTGTTGTTTTAATTTCTCATTTTCAATTCTGTATCTTTCATTTTCATTGGTCAACATCAAAATACGGTCATTCAAAGCCTGTACTTCACCGGGTTTTACGGTTTCTTTGGGATTTACCGTAACTGTCTTTGTGGCAGAGGAATAATTGATGTCGACTAAACCGAGTTCACTTAAGGAACGTACAGAGAGATAGGTATATCCGTCGTCCGTCGTAAAAGGTTTGAGAGCCTGTGTTTGGACCACATAAGGGCTTCCGTTTGCGATCAGGTTAATCGCGTAGTTTACCTTCTTGTTTTGAAACACGGTAGCACCGAATACAACGGATGTTGCACCGACTACCCCGATCAGTGCCGTAGCGATAATATGTTTAAATTTCATACAAACTACCTCCTATATCATTTTTGAAAGAAAAACCTTCTTCTTTTTTATGATACAACAAAATGAAACATAAGTGAATTACAAGAAGATTACATTTTTGTTAAGGGAGACTTCCTGACAGGAAAAGGAGACGAACTTCTCAGTTAAGACATGGCCATAATAATGAGAACACGGTTCATAAAATTGAAAAAATTAAGTAAACCCAAGGAGTGCCAAGATAGAGTCGGAAACCATCTTGTATTATTATAATTTATGTTCTATAATGAAAACATGGCAAATAAACGGCAGGGACCAGAGATGTTCATTTTTGGCAAACAGGAGGTATTTGCCGTTTAAGAAAAATAATAGTAATAGGAGAGATGAGATGAATAAGATTATCACTGTATCGGAAGCGGTAGACCAAATCAAAGACGGTATGACGATCATGGTCGGAGGATTTTTGGGCGACGGAACGCCTCACTCTTTAGTAAACGAGATTGCAAGGAGAGGTATCAAGGACATTACTTTGATTTGCAATGACACGGGATTTGTAGACTATGGAACAGGGATCTGGGTAAATAATCATCAAGTGAAGAAAACCATAGCATCTCATGTAGGAACCAATAAACAAACCGGAATTCAAATGGCGGATGGAAGTATGGTTGTGGAATTGGTACCGCAGGGAAGTTTGGCTGAAAAAATCCGTTGTGGCGGCTTCGGTTTGGGGGCGGCAATCACACCGACAGGAGTCGGAACAGCGGTTGAAGAAGGAAAGCAAAAAATTACAATCGAGGGAATCGAGTACTTAGTTGAGCCTGCTCTACGTGCGGATATCGCATTGATTTACGGTGCGATTGTCGATAAGAGAGGAAATGTTGTATATCATAAGACCGGAAGAAACTTCAACCCGTTGATGGCTATGGCGGCGGACAAGGTAATTGTGGAAGCGGGACAAATCGTGGAAGTCGGAGAGATCGATCCTAACGATGTTATGACCAGCGGAATTGTCGTAGATCATATCGTTCAGGGAGAGCCTATCAAAGAAATTTACGGAGAAGATCACTGGAGATTCCAATAAGAAAACCGAGTATTCGAAGGGAGAGAAAAAAATGGAAGCAAGAGAGAGAATTGTAAGACGTGTCGCAAACGAATTGGTAGACGGAAGTGTTGTAAACTTGGGTATCGGAATGCCGACCTTGGTGGCAAATTACGTAGATAAAAGTCTTGATATCATGTTCCAATCGGAGAACGGTTTTGTAGGTTTGGGACCTGCTCCGGAAGCAGGAAAGGGAGATCCTAACCTCACCAATGCCGGAGGACAGTATGCGAGCATCGTTCCGGGAGGAATGTTCTTTGATTCGGCAACCTCCTTCGGAATCGTTCGAGGAGGTCATGTCGATGTAACGGTACTTGGAGCACTTCAAGTAGACGAAAAAGGAAACCTTGCAAACTACATGATCCCGGGCAAGATGGTACCGGGAATGGGTGGAGCGATGGACTTGGTAGTTGGAGCGAAAAAAGTGATCATCGCAATGGAACATACCCAAAAAGGAAATCCGAAGATCTTGAAGGAGTGTACACTGCCTCTTACAGCAGCAGGTCAAGTAGATGAGATTGTTACCGAAATGGGAGTGATCGAAGTAACTCCAGAAGGATTGAAACTTGTTGAGATTGCAGAAGGTTATACTCCGGAAGATGTTCAGGCTGTAACGGAAGCTACTCTGATCATCGCGGAAGACCTTAAACCGATGAACGTATAGAAGATAGACAAAGGAACAGTTATACACACATTTGACACATACACCTGTAAGAAAGGGAGGGTTGGAAGATGACGTTCGTCATATTTTAGCCCTCCCTTCTTTTAAGTTCGTTATTCATACTTCTATCGAAAAACAGTATGATACTATTTTTCAATAGAAGTGTGGATATATCTATTTTTCGATGACGAAAAACTATGTTGTCTTCTATGGGTCACAGATTGTTTATATCCACTATTCAAAAGAATAGTGGTATGAGATCAAATCCTCTTTGTTAAGGCAGGCTTTGTTGAAGGAAGGTCGTACTACCTCTCTTGAAGGATTTTTGTTCCATATACAAAAATACCGATCTACATCGTTTGTAAATCGGTATTTCTGAATAGGCTCATATGCCGGAAGCCCTATATTCTTTTGTATGAAGATCTGATCAAACAGAGATAGCGATGTACACTATCCTCCAATAGAGCACTTGTAATATCAGCTCTACGACTATGAAAAATCGTTTCATCTCCCGGAGAGCACAAAACGTGAATATCAACTGTTTAAGTGGAGTGTACTACGATCTACCGTTTTGTTGTTTGTCAGGCAGTTACTTGCAGAACGTTTCATCTCTTTCCTCTCTTCATTAGAAAAGAATTCTTTTTTACAGCAAGAGGAAGGCAAGGGATATGATCAGACCGGAGTACAAAAGGTCGATCAGGCAATAACCCATGATATCTCTTGCACCTAATCCCGCAATTCCAAGTGCGGGCAATGCCCAGAAGGGTTGGATCATATTGGTCCATGCATCTCCCCAGGCGATGGCAAGTGCTGTTTTTGCAGCCGGAACACCCAGTTTTGCACCGGCAGGCATCATAATGGGAGCCTGAACCGTCCACTGGCCTCCGCCGGAGGGAACAAAGAAGTTGACAAGTCCTGCCGACCAGAAACTGAATAGGGGCAGGGTCTTAGCGGTGGATACACTAACAAACCACTGTGAAATCGTACCTGCAAGTGATACATCTGTGGTACCCGCTACTTTTCCGGTCATCATACCCATAATTCCCGCATAGAAGGGGAATTGAAGGATGATACCCGTCGAGCGCCCTTCACGGCTTCTGCAAAGGCGTGGAGGAATCTTCTGGGAGTTCCGTGGAACAAGATTGCAAACATCAGGAAGATAAAGTTTACGATGTTCAAGTTCAGGTCAAAGCCCTTGGTTGCAAAGTAATAGACCATATAGGCGAAGCCCATGGCAAAGAGTAAGTAAGAGACGATCTTGCTATTTTCGATTTTGTCGGCCGGAGTGGTATTGTCGCTGAAGTAAGGAAGCTCTTCCTCTTCTTTCAAAAGGTTTTTATCCACGGTAACAGTCGAAGCCGCCTCGGGGTGCATAGCCCTATTGATAAAAGGAAGGGAAAAGATGATGATTGCCGATATAATCAAGTTCAGCGGAGAAAAAATCGTCTGACCGGTTGGAATGATCTCGGTAACCGCCCCGTCTGTCATTGCAGCCAAGTCGTTGGTCGCAGTTGCCAAGGTCAAGGGGATGGAGGCGGAGATACCGCCATGCCATACCAGGAAGCCGGAATAAGCACTTGCGATCAGAAGGCGGTAGTCCACCTTATCCACGCGACGAGCAAGTTCTTTTGCAAGAAGAGCACCGATAACCAAGCCGAAGCCCCAGTTGATCCAGCAGGCGATTGCGGATACAAAGGATACCGTCAAAATTGCCTGGGTGGGGGTGTTGGCGATCGAGGCGATTTTTTTTAGGAGAACTCGAAGCGGTTTGGAGCTTGCAAGGGTGTGACCGGTAACGAGTACCAGAGCCATCTGCATCGAGAAGGCAAGCAAAGACCAAGCACCTTCTCCCCAGTGAACGACCATAGCCAGAGGGGTCTGCTTGGTCATAACGATCCCCAAAATAAAGGTGATAAAGGTCAAAAAGATTGCAAATAAGAAAGCATCGGGAAGATACTTCTGTACTAAAGCAACACAAAAGTTGGTAAACTTTTTAAACATAACATCTCCTCCTAATTCCTAAAGATTAGTATAAACAAGACCGGAAGCATCCTGTAGGCATATACGTTGATAAACAGGTATGCTTCCTACTCTTATACTAACACTATCGGAAAAGAAATGCAAATCACAAGAGGGAGAAGTTTGAGGGCAAGATTTCACAGGAGAACTACAGTGAGTTCTCCTTGAGGGAACAAAGGAAAAAACTTTGTAACAATAATCCTATCGAGACGCTTGTCATCTGCAAAAAGGTTCCTTTTCGAGAGAGTAGTCCTCTAATAGTCAATGGATCCCAGGATACCGTTTAATTTTGCAATTGCAATCCCGTAGTTTGTGATGGGGACGCCTTCTTCTTTTAATCGCTTGATTCTGGAGAGTACATGTTTTCGGTTGAACATACAGGCACCACAATGGATCACGAGATCATATCCCGATATGTCCTTTGGAAAATCATTTCCCGAACAGATGTCAATCTGAAGTTCGGGATGTACCTTGGATCGCAGAAGACGCGGGAGCTTAACACGCCCGATGTCCTCTTGAAGAGGTTTGTGCGAACAGGCTTCGGCGATCAGGATCTTGGAGTCCTTATGAAGGTTATCCAGGGCCTTTGCCCCTTCCACAAAGGTATCGATGTCGCCCTTGTAGCGTGAGAATAGGACAGAGAAGGAGGTCAGCTTTGAAGAAGAGGGCTTTTTTCCGTGTACCTGAGCAAAGAGTTGGGAGTCTGTAATAATAAGATCGGGGACCTTCTTCATATTTTCGATGGCGGGGCCGAACTCTTCCAAGGTAACGCAGGTTATGATGCAACGGTTGTCAAGCAGGTCGCGAATGGTCTGCACCTGAGGAAGGATGAGTCGTCCTTTCGGAGCCTGAATGTCCTGCGGCATAACCAGAAGCACATGGTCACGCTCCTTCACGAGATGGGCACAGATCGAAACCTCCTTCTCCAAGGTTTTGCAGGTACCTTCCAACTCCTTGTATAGCAGTTCAAGACCTGTCTTTGTGACTGTGCTGAGAGTAATCGCTTCAAGGGAAAACTCCGTTCGAATCAGATTTTTCAGTTCATTGACCGGAGTTTCCCGCAGATCCGCTTTGTTGATCGCGGCGATTACAGGGATGTTGGAACTCTTGATGTGCTCCATCCATAGCTTCTCCTGCGAAAAATCGGTGTCAACAAAGAGAAAGATAGCGATGTCCGTCTTTGAGATGACATCGAAGGTCTTCTCCATCCTCTGTTTGCCCAGGATACTCTTGTCATCAAAACCCGCGGTGTCGATCAAGGTACAGGCACCCAAGGGAGAGATCTCCACCGCCTTTTGGATCGGGTCGGTGGTAGTTCCTCGAACGGGAGAAGTGATGGACACTTCGGAGTTGGCAAGGAGGTTCATCAGGGAAGATTTGCCCGAGTTGGTTTTGCCGAAGAGGGCGATATGGATTCTATTTGCATTTGGAGTAGCTTGCATCTTATCCTCCTCCCTCTAAAAGCGAAAATCTCTGTTACCATGTTCAAGTTGGGAGATGTAGTTTTGTGCGATCTCCTTCACCTTTGCATTTCGAATTTCTTCCAGTTCCTTTTCGATCACCGCTTCTCCAAGTTTGAAGGTTCGATCCGATGCGTAGTCTAAGAGGTATTCCTTTAAGGTCATAAGTGAGTTGGGTTGACAGACGTTGCCGATCTGACCGGACTTTGCAAGCTTCATAAAGCGATCTCCCGTCCTGCCTTCCCGGTAGCAGGCGGTACAAAAACTCGGAACATAGCCAAGTTTCAAGAGCCAGTGGATGATCTCATCCAAAGTGCGCTTGTCACTGGTATCGAATTGGGCGGAGTTCTCCTCGGGAGCTTCTTTTTCTACATAGCCTCCTACACTGGTCGAAGAACCTCCGCTGATTTGCGAAACTCCTATCTTGAGAACTTCCTCCCGAGAGGCTTCGGACTCCCTTGTCGAAATGATGATACCTGCATAGGGAGCGCAGATACGGATCAAGGCGACGATTTTTTTGAAGAGGGAGTCGACGATGGCTTCGGGAAACTCGCTCAAGTCGACGTCGTCTGCGGGACGTATCCTCGGGATACTGATGGTGTGAGGACCTACCCCGAAACGTCTTTCCAAGTGTTCTGCATGCATTAAAAGTCCGATGAAGTCATAGCGGTATTGGTAGAGACCGAAGAGGACACCGATGCCCACATCGTCGATGCCTCCTTCCATCGCCCTGTCCATTGCCTCGGTATGATAGGCATAGTTGTGTTTTGGGCCTGTGGGATGAAGTTGTTCATAGGTTTCTTTGTGATAGGTCTCCTGGAAGAGGATGTAGGTACCTATGCCTGCATCATGGAGTTTTTTGTAATTTTCGACTGTTGTAGCGGCGATATTGACGTTTACACGACGGATGGCTCCGTTTTTGTGGCGGATTCGATAGATGGTCTCAATGCTCTCCAGCACATATTCGATCGGTGAGTGGACGGGATCTTCGCCGGTTTCGAGGGCGAGCCGTTTGTGCCCCATGTCCTGGAGGGCAATAACCTCACGTTCGATCTCCTCCTGAGTGAGTTTCTTGCGACGGATACCGGTGTTCTTTTTGTGGTAAGGACAGTAGGTACAACCGTTGATACAGTAGTTGGAGAGATAGAGGGGAGCAAACATCACGATGCGGTTACCGTAGATCCTCTGCTTGATTTCGTGTGCGAGACGGTAGATCTCCTCCAAAATGTCTTCATCGTTGCACTCGAGCAGGAGGGCTGCCTGACGATGGGACAGACCGTTCATCTTCCGCGCTTCGTCCAAGATCTCACGCATTAGCGAAAGGTCGTTCCTGTGTTCTTGTACATAAGCGATGGTATCGAGGATTTCCCTGTGATTTATAAATTCCTCCGCGATAGAGGAGGACGGATCGTAAGCTATCATAATAAGACTCCTTTGTGTTTAAAAATGTTCTTTATATTGAGGCGGATTCTCCCTTAGGAGAGCCTTGTGCCTTTGATTACAGCGGTCAACAGAAACTCATCGAGGAATCTTTCCCAGCGAGACAAGCATATGTTCGAGTTCTCTTCTTTCCGCATAGACATCAAGAACCTTGATATCTCCCGGATAGATCTCATAGAGACGAACATAGTTGCTCGGTGTAACCTTTCGCATAATGACGTTGGCTCCACAGTCAAAGATACTCCGTTTTTCGTTTGAATCCAAGACTCCGAGAGAGGTCGTCGCAGGAAGATTTGCATGGGGAAGCAGGAGTCTGGTCAGAGCAACGGAGCGTTTGGTAAGCTCCGTGCTTCCGGGTTCAGCTCCCTTCAAAGCGGTTTCGGGATGGGGGATGAAGGGACCGATACCGGCCATGTCACAGCCCAAGTCTTTGAGTAAGAGAATATCACGGGCGATGATTTGGGAAGTTTGATTCGGCAATCCTATCATAAAACCGCTACCTGTCTCATAATCGAGGTCTTTGATTGTACGTAGACAGGAAAGTCGCTCTACTAAAGTTCCACAGGAATGGAGTCCGGCATAGAGGGAGGGGTCGCAGGTCTCGTGTTTGAGAAGATAGCGATCCGCACCGCGGCTCTTCCAGAGAGAGAGCTCTTCAAGACTCCGTTCTCCACAGCTCAAGGTGATTTTGATGTCCGATCGTGCTTTGATCGAGGTTATGATATCCGCTATGATCTCCTTTGTATAGTAGAGATCTTCTCCCGATTGCAGAACCACGGTTTTGTATCCCGCATCGCGGGCAAGAAGCGCGGTCTCCACGATTTCCTCGGGACTCATCCGGTAACGTCTTACTTTGGTGTTGATCGAATTCAGACCGCAGTAGGCACAACGACGCCTGCAATGGTTTGAGAACTCTATGATGGCACGGATGTCGACGATGTCTCCGTGTACGCTTCGGTTGATATTGTCCGCGTACGCATAGACAGATGAAAAGTCCTCCGCCTCCAAAAGGGATGCAAGGGTTTGAGGTGTAGCTTCTCCGAACTTGTCTTCAAAAAAACGGTACTTATTCATTGGAAGGCCACTTCGCCTTTGTATAGGCGGTACTTACGGTTACGTTTTCAATCCTTCCGAGCTTTCCGGAGAGAGAACTTACGGTATTTTGCGGAGCATCGACGATGACGCTGATCAGTGAAACATTCCTTGTTTTATAAGGAATTCCCATCCGTCCGACGATATAGTTTGAAAACTGATGAAGGATATCATTGATTTCCTGAGAACGGTCCATATCTTCAACAATGATGCCGATGATGGCAAGTCTGTCTTCCATAAAAGTGATCCCCCTTTTTCAAAAAATAAAAAAAGCACATAAAGACAGTACCCTTACGTGCTTTAAAAACAAGAGTAAACATATACAATTACAGGACGGTCAGCCGGCGCTAAAACTTCCTTCCCCTTTTTTGAATCACAGGACAGCATCCTACGATCTTAATGGAAGTAAACCGGCTTTGCTTTCTTAACAAGACCGGGGCGAACAAAACACTTGAATACGATTATTTGATAGAAGAGCAGTAATATTGATTCTGCGACCATGAATATTTGTTTTATCTTCAGTGGAATACAACTCTTCGATATCAAAAACTCCAATGAATGATAGTATAATTGGTACTCCGGGTCAAACAGCTTCTCGGCCTCGTTCAAAACACAGGGTGTCAGTCTTCCGATAGGGAGGATCGTTCTTTTTCGATCCCGGAAGAAAACGGAATCCTTGTTTGAAGAGGCTCGGTAAGGGGCTTTCTTCCCTTTCGATGTCCAAGAAGAAAGCAGTGTTGCGGAGCAACGTCTTAGAGCGTTTTGCACCTGATGTAATTGTCATAAGTCCTTCCCTTAAGGGAAGGTATAAGCCATAGGATGTAAACCGTCTTTCCTTCAGAAAAATTCTTCGGGTCAGATACTTATTTTAAGATACCATAAAAAATGGAGAAAATCAATGTTAATTTTTTAACTTAATTAAATGAGGAGAAGTCATGCCGGGACTTTTCAAAAGAGGCTAAAAGATATGGAGGGTCGGCTTGTCGGAGCAAGGTCTTTGAATACCTCAAGACTTGTGTGGAAACCCGAGGTCAACTGTGGTACAATATAAGTTCATAAGCGAAAGAGGTTGATTTGAAAAACGAGGAAGCTCTTCGGTCAAAAAGTTCGGAAGGATGAAGGGGTCAAGGAAGAGTAATCTCGTTATAAAGGGATCTTGTAGGATGGGAAGAGAAAGAGGGAGATTTATGTCGACAACGATGGATTTAACACAGGGACCTATATTGAAGAAGTTGATCCGTTTTACACTTCCGCTACTGGGGACGTCATTTGTCGGTATGGCCTATGCCTTTATCGATATGATCTGTATAGGAGCACTTGGAAGCGGCTCCGTTGCGGCTGTAGGGACGGCGGGCTTCTTCCTGTGGTTTGCCAATGCGTCCTCCGCGATGGCGAGGATAGGGACTCAGGTTTTGGTCTCGCGATTTTATGGGAAAAAAGATCTCGATGCGGTACGCAGATATTCGGGTGCGGCCTTTTGGATAAACATCTGTATGGGCTTGTTTTTCACCGTATTCCTCTTTGTCGGAAATCATAGCTTGGTCGCCTTCTTCCGCTTGGGTAAGGAAGAGGTCATAACTCAGGCGAGAAGTTACTTGTTTATCATCTCCTGTGCTATGGTCTTTATCTACCTCAATCCTGTTATGGCAGCCATGCTCAACTCGGTAGGCAACAGCAGAGTCCCTTTTTTGGCCAATACGTGCGGACTGGTCTTCAACATCGTCTTCGACATCCTTCTCGTCTTCGGATTCGGACCTTTTCCCAGACTCGGAGTAAACGGTGCGGGAATTGCCACGGCACTGGCGGCTCTGATTGTATTCTGTATTCAATTTGCCTACATCTGCAGACTGGATGCGGAACTTCGTCCCGATTTCGTCCGACTCCCTTTGTTCAAGGATGTAAAGTCTCTGATCTCGATTGGTCTGCCCTCTGCAATTCAAATGAGCCTCTACTGTTGTTACTCCATTGTCCTTGCACGAATCATATCGAGGTTCGGACCGTCTTCCATAGCGATACAGAAGGTGGGAGGACAGGTGGAGTCGATCTCATGGATGACGGCGGACGGACTTGCGATTGCTTTGACCGCCTTTGTCGGTCAAAACTACGGTGTCGGAAACAAGGAGAGAATCAAAGAAGGAATCCGAATTGTAGCAGGCTTTGCTTTGATCTTTGGAGGTTTTGCCGCCCTTATGCTCATCGTTTGGGGAGAAGAAGTGTTTTCGATCTTCTTTCGGGAAAGAGATGTTGTGAAAGCGGGCGGAGACTATGCATACATCCTAGGTTTTTCTCAAATCTTTATGTGTATGGAACTCGTTTTTATCGGGGCTTTTAACGGCTACGGAGAAACAAGGATTCCCGCTGTGATGAGCATTGTTTTGACGGGATCGAGGATCCCTTTAGCTCTCGCTCTTTCTCAGACGAGTTTGGGAGTGGACGGAGTATGGTGGGCGGTCTCCGCTACGAGCATCGTCAAAGGTCTTACCATCCCTCTGGCCTTTATATGGATCTGCGTGATCGGCAAAAGGAGCAAAGCCCATCTTTGACAAATGTAAGGCAGCGAGGAAGCCAAGCCTTCGAATTTGTTTCATCACTCACATGAGGAGGTGTTTGTATGAACAGGTACGATATCCGTAAGGAATTCAGGTTTAAACGAGGGGTCTATCCCTTGAATAAGGAGAAGAACTTCGATTTTCAGCTCAACCGCCTGATCAACTGGGATGGTGGAAGGTTGGAAGACGTGGAAAAGATTGCGGGGAGGATCAACAACAGTTCGGATTGGAAGAGAGAACTGATCGCTCTCGGGGACGAAGCGATGTCCGAAGACAGGATAGAAAACGCCATCGCCTATTATCGGATGAGCGAGTTCTTCATGTATGACGGCGACCCCGACAAAAAGAAGTATTATAAGCTTGCAACAGAATTGTTTTATCAGTATTTCGAAGATTTTTTCACGGGAGAAGATCCTGTGATTGCACGATATGAAGTTCCTTTTGAAAATGTGAAACTTCCGGTTTGGCACCTCAGGCCGGAGGGAGACAGCAAGGGAGTACTCCTTCTTCACGGGGGAAACGACAGTTATTTTGAAGAGTTTCTCTTTCCGGTTTTATATCTGAGAGATAAGGGATTTGAGGTATATGTCTTTGAGGGTCCGGGGCAGGGCGGTGTGGTAAGGCTGCAGGGACTGCACTTTACCCATGAATGGGAAAAACCGGTCAAGGCGGTTTTGGATTATTTCAATCCGGAGAATTTGACCATCATCGGAGTATCTCTGGGAGGCTACCTCGCACCCAGGGCTGCGGCCTTTGAGTCGAGAATTTGCAGAGTCGTAGCCTGGTCTGTATTCCCTTGTTTTCAAGATGTGATCCTGGGAACGCAAAGACCGATCCTACAGAACGTGTTTCGAGCTTTGATGAGACTGCGCGCCGGAGCTGTCATTAACTTCGTCTTTTCAAAAAAAGCCAAGAGGGAGCCCATGGTGGACTGGGGCTTGAAGCACGGAATGTATGCCTATGAGGCTAAGGACGCCTACACCTACGCACAAAAACTGAAACTGTATGATTTGAGTCCTGTGGCGGAACGGATCACGCAGGATATGTTGATAATCGGTGCCGACCGGGACCATTTTATCGACTACCGGATGATCGGAGGAGAAATCTCCATGCTTAAAAACGTCAGAAGCCTTACCTTTCGCCTGTTTACGGACAAGGAAGAGGCTCAAAACCACTGTAATGTAGGAAATACCAAGTTGGTTCTGGATACAATCTGCAACTGGGTGGAACAAATTCAGGGATAGCTCGGAGAATCTCGTTTTTTGGAGGAACAAGCGTTCAGAAAACACAAAGGGAATCGACCGGTGGAAGCGATATGCGAGAAGAGGTCACACAAAGACATGTCGTTCCTCTTGTCGCAGTACACCATCTCCAATAGGAGTGTGGCTATATCCACTTTATGACCGCGGAAATTCGTGTATTTTCCATGGAGTACCATAACTCAAACAAACAATAGTATCGAGTGTCGAAAAAACAGAATATATCACTACCGAAAACGGTTTGAGTTACTACAGACTTCAACAACACAATCGGTCAATCTAAAAAGAGAATAGTATGACACCATTCTCTTTTTAGATTGAGTCAAAGGATTAAAGCCTTGCCTTGACAGGCTCGGATAGTATTGCATTATTCTTGTTTCAAATTGTCACACGAGATAGCTGTGTTCTACAACCGATCAAGTGTTTTCGGTTCTATCCCTTGCATACCCCGACCTTTCAACGGATAACAGGATTACAAAACAAAGAGAGTTTGTGAAACGAATAGGTTCAACAACCTTATTACCGGATTACAACCGGTTCCGAATCGCTTTGTGAATTGTGCGGCATCCTCTTTTCCTTCCTGTCCTTTGTAATCCCTTTACGCCTTCGGATTTTTTTCCACCAAATCGACGAAGACATCGATGTATTTTTGCAAAAACTTCAGGGTATCTTCGTTGTTCATTTTTTCACTGTCTTTGTCAAAGTACTGGGCGGACTTCCCGATAAATACTTCCGGCTGTCCCGTAATCGGCATATGGAAGTAGGACAGGGCGAGTCGAAGCGTCTTTTGAGAGCTGTAGCCTCCCATTGCACCTACGGAATGGCTGATGATGCCCGCGGGAGTCTTCGTCCATGCGACATCGTCGTTGGGCTTGGAGCCGACATCAATGGCATTTTTGATCACGGCCGGAACCAATCGATTGTTTTCGGGGGTTACAAACAAAACACCCGCGGAAGCCTTGATATGCTCCCTGAAACGTGTATAGGCCTCCGGCAACGGAGCGTAGGTCTCATTGGTGTTGTCGTAGTCCGCGTTGTACAAGGGCAGGTCTCCGATCTCGTAGATCTCGGACTCATAACCTTCAGGAAACAGTTTTATTACGTTCTTTGCAATTTTGCGTGCGATGGATTCTCTGCGCAGGCTACCGACTAATATCGTAATCTTTTTCATAACTCCACCTCTTCTTTAATAATTAAAACCAATTGATACTTGTTATCAACATTTATTAAAACACGTTTTTCTGTTTTTTTCAATACGAATTCAAGGTTATTTCTGAACAGTAATTGTTATAATTACCATATTCTATGTTTATAAATAAATTTAAAAAGAACAAATGAGGGCATATCTGAGAACTGTATTTTTATGATACAATGAAGAAAAAAGAAGGAGCCAAACACATGCTAAAAAGATACAAAATAGAAGAGGAGCAATGGAATCGAATCCAACATCCGTTTCTCATCACCAAAACAGGACGCCCCGCAAAGCGGTTTTATACGGTTTTGTAAATCTGTGATATCTCTGTGTTCCATGGAATATCGATATGTTTTGTACGCAAGGGAGGTTGAGGTTATGAGGTTGATGTATCTTTTCGACAACAAACTCAAGGCTTATTTTTCGAAGGGGAAGAAGTACTGCAATCCCCAAGATACGGGAGTCCTGAGGGAGGGTCTGAGCTGTATCCGGCAGGACGATGTCAACCTTTGGTTCTATACCAAAGGAGGGCATACCATCGCCGTCGATGCGGGGCATCTCAATTTTCCCGGGGTTAAGGCCGAGTTTGAGAAGATCGGACTCGATCCCGAAAAGGTCGGGCATCTCTTTCTTACCCATGCGGATGTAGACCACTGCGGAGGGATCGATGTGACGGGCACGAACCTGTTTCCCAATGCACAGGTCTACTTGGGAAGAAAGGAGGAGGTGTATTTGGACGGCTCCATATATCGGATCAAAAAATTCGGCCTCAAGATCAACAACTGTGTAAGGCTCAAGGAGGGCTACGGAAAGCTGGATGACGAAGACCTCGTTTCCATAGGAAGTATTCGGGTGCGAGCCCTCCATGTTCCGGGTCACACCTATGGCCATATGTGCTATATGGTCGATGACCTCGTTTTGTTCAGCGGGGATTGCCTGGCCGTCAACGACGAGGGCGGATACAGCTTCTTCGACTTCTTTACTCAGGATCCGAAGATGAACAAGGAGTCTCTGATCAGACTGAAGAAGATTGTGGAAAACAGCGGGGTGAGATATGTATGCACGGGACACAGCGGATTGAGGACGGAGATGGAAAAGGTGTTCCGACACATTGATCAGTCGGCGACCTTCAGCAGGAGAGCTCCCTTTGACGACAGAGCACCTTGGGATTACAGGAGCAGGTAGATAACCCCCTCATTGGAAAAAGTAGCGTAAAATCGGTTTTTCTCGGATAAACCCATTCTCGCAAGTGTTTTATGGGATTTCTGTACTTCATAAAGAGAGGGTAGGTTGTGTCTTTGAGCGGTGTTTTCCATGGGTTTATAAAACACGAAAGTTGGTCCTATCCACACTTTCGGGAGTTTCATCGGTAACATAAGGTCGATTTTGTACTGATTTCTTGAATTATGCGGTATTGTGCCACACGAATGGAGACAAGGAGGTAGAAGAATGGGCGAAAAACTTGTAAGGCTCTATACGAGACAAAATGACAAGACCCTCCACACGTTGGAGCAAAAGGGCAGGATCATCAACGAGAGGAAGTATGTTGAGCTTCACTTCGGGCCCGATGCAGGACTGTTCTTGGAGAGTTACGACTGGTTTACGAGGGAGGCGAGTAAGAGGCTGGAAAAGCCCGAAGATGTCAGGGCGCCGATCTGGTGCTCTATCAGCACCGAGGGGTGTTTGAAACCGATCACATCGACAGTGGTCTATGTGTTGGAAGTGCCTGAGAGCAAGGTAATCTACTTCGATGCCATGAAGTGGGACCACGTCCTGAACCGTATCTATCTCCCGGAGGATGACGAGGATGCCCGTCAATACGAAAAACATCTACAACACTTGGGCGTAGCGGACGGCTTCAGCTTCTTTATCGGAAAATATCGGGGGATGTTTCCCGAGGAGGAGCGGCGGATCAGGGAGAGTTGGCACAGAGCTTTTGAGATCGATGACTGGTCCCCGTTCAGGGTAACGGGCAACATCTGGGAGATTCGAAGAGAGTGGGTGAAGAAGATCGTTTATCCCGGCGAACGGATCCCCGAGAATGATGAGGTGTTGTAAATCATCAAGATTTGTTTGAGTATATTGACTTCTGTCACATTAGTAGTTAAAATGATAAAATGACTGTGTATTTCGGACAAAGGGGGTGTCGGGGATGGAGGAGGTTTCCTCGGATAAGAAAGCATTACAAAAAAAACAAAAACAACGTTTGCGTATTACCAACTATTTTTTGGACGCTGCGGTAAACATCATTGAAGAAGAAGGAGTGGAAGCCGTTACGATCAGGAAGGTGGCCGATATTGCCGGGTTTAACAGCGCCACGCTGTACAACTACTTTGACGATCTTCAACATCTTCTCTTTCTGGCATCCATGACCTACCTTCAGGAGTACATCGACGGTCTGCCTACCTATATCAAGAGGGCGAACAATTCGGAGGAACTCTACCTGCAAATTTGGAACTGTTTCATCGACTTTTCGTATTTGAGACCGGACATCTACTATATTTTGTTCTTCAGTGATATCAAGTGCGATATGGATACCTATGTCCTGCAGTATTACTCGCTTCGTCCCTTGGATGTCAAGCATTTTTCCAAGGAAGTGCAGAAGATGTTGAAGAACTCTTCCATTCGAAAGAGGACCCAAGTTCTGATCGATCAGTGCGTGGAAGAAGGATTCGTCAAAGAGGAGATGGGGCCTGCAATCTCGGATATCACGACGAGCGTCTATGAGAGTTTGTTGATGCAGGTAAAAAGAAAGTCCATCCTGCCGGGTGTGGCAAAAGAACTCTGTATGAAGTACGTCAACACTATCTACCACGGACTGAAAGGTTTGGACTAGTGCATTGACACGTTGAAATTCACGGTAATTTCGACTGTGATAGGAACTCTTTTGGTTCATAACCGAGATAAGAAATAGGGACAGATATGAATATGCCAACACATCGGGGTTGCTGACACATTTATAGTAGCATCGAGCTCAATCGTGCTATCGGAGCATCGTCGTTATATCGATCCGCCTGTCACAAAAGACGTTAGAAGACAAGAAGGTATTAACTACCTGTGTTTTATTGAGATTTCAATAAGACACAGGTATTTTTTTGTCTATAAGTCGGAAAATGATACTATCCTTCCTAAAATTTCTGAAAAAATTTCTCGACAGTTGTTTGATTTTTATTGCAATTATAGATCGATTATGCTAATATAAAAACGGTTAGATAATAATCGCGATTATAAAAACAAAAATGATTATTGTTTTGTTCGGCCGATAAAACGATAGGAGAGGAAGATCATATGAAGAACAGCAGTAAAGATTCCGGCGTTTTTATTATCTCCATGATAGTGGTCATCGCTATTGTAGCCTGGGGAATGATATTTCCGGCGAATTTCGAGTTTGTGGGGAGTCAGACCTTCAGCTTCATTTCCGCGAAGTTCGGCTGGTTCTATACCATCGCCATGACCTCCTTCATCCTTTTTTCCGTCTGGGTGGGATTTATCAGCCCGTACAAAGACATAAAACTGGGCCTGGATGATTCCAAACCGGAATACAGCAACATCTCGTGGTTTGCGATGTTGTTTTCCGCAGGGATGGGGATCGGTCTGGTGTTTTGGGGGATTGCAGAACCTTTGAACCACTATGTCAACCCGATCGGGGTAGAACCTATGACGGAGGCGGCGGCAAAGTTTGCAATGACGAAGTCCTTCCTTCACTGGGGTCTGCATCCGTGGGCAAATTATTGTGTATTGGGCTTGGGGCTTGCATACATGCAGTTTCGAAAAAACAAGCCCGGCCTTGTAAGCAGTATCTTCATCCCGCTCTTGGGAGAAGAGAGGATCCGAGGTCCGATCGGCAAACTCATTGACATCTTGGCTGTTTTTGCAACAGCAGCGGGAATGGCGACCTCCCTCGGACTGGGTACGTACCAGATCAACAGCGGCTTGAACTATATGTTCGGTATCCCCGAAAGCACGAGTGTCCAACTCATCATCGTCATCGGTATTACCATCATCTATACCGTCACGGCGGTCATGGGTGTGGATAAGGGGATCAAAATGATCTCCAACCTCAATATGGTACTGGTAGTCATCCTGCTGTCCGGGGCATTGCTCTTCGGACCGACGGTCGGCATCCTCAACACCCTGGTCGAAAGTACGGGACTCTACCTCCAGAACATCGTCGGCAACTCCTTTGAGATGGGGGCCTTCGGCGATGCAAGCTGGTACGGAGGCTGGACCATCTTCTATTGGGCGTGGTGGATCGCTTGGGCTCCTTTCACAGGAGTGTTTATTGCAAGGATTTCCAGAGGACGGACCATCAAGGAGTTTGTAGGAGGAGTTCTCTTTGTTCCTGCCATCGTATCCTTCATCTGGTTTGCGATTTTCGGAGGCATCGACTTTGCTACGGCAAAAGAGATCATCCTCGAAGCGGTGAAATCGACTTCGACAGCCTTCTTCGTCGTAATGAACGAACTTTCCATCGGGAGCTTCCTGAACTTTGTAGCGATCATGCTCCTGTTTACCTTCTTTATCACGTCGGCAAACTCAGCGACCTTCGTCCTGGGAATGTTGACACAACAGGGGGAGCTCAACCCTGATAACAAGAGAAAAACAACTTGGGGAGTTCTTCAGGCGGCTTTGGCCCTCTCACTTATGGTAGGTTCCGCAAACGGTCTGCAAATGCTTCAAACCATATCGATCATTGCAGCCTTCCCCTTCGCCTTTATCATGGTCGCCTCCATGGTCTCCTTGGCAAAGGCCCTGAAATCGGATCACTCCGTATAATTTGTTAACGATATTTACCAATGGATCAGTGCTTATATCCATCTCACAAATCACAAAGAACCATTTCAACACTTATAATCATAAGCTAAGGTTCACTGAGATATAAGCAAATTGTATTAAGAGAGATAACGCAGGGTGCGAAATGAGCGTTTTCATTAGCTAAAACAACGCCGAAAAAAGACGAGTCGCATTGAGATTATGCGGACCTCTCAGAGGTATGTTTGCAATGCTGTTATTCGCCCGATCTCCGGACGAGGTGGGCTGCGTTCCGTAGCGGGATAAGCATCTAACCTTCTTAACAGGCGGAGCAACAGGTAACGGTATAAGAACGATGAAACAAAGGAGGAAAGAAGAATATGAAATTGGAAATCGGTAATTTTCAAGTAAAAGATGTCGTATTCGGAGACAAGACTTGTTTTGAACATGGGGTATTAACCATCGACAAACAAGAGGCTCTGGACTTCATTATGCAGGATCCTCATATCACAAAGGCCGATATTGAAATCGCCAAACCCGGCGAAGACGTAAGGATCCTTCCGGTAAAAGAAGCGGTAGAGCCAAGGGTAAGACTTGACGGCAGAGCTCTCTTCCCGGGAGTTACGGGAGAGATCGCCCCGACAGGAGAAGGCAAACTCCACGCCTTGAAGGGCGTCAGTGTACTGGGAGTCGGGGGAGTCTGGGGTTCTTTCGGGGATGGTATGATCGACATGGGAGGCGAAGGCCAAAAATACACCCTGTTCGGTTCTCTTATCAACATCTGTCTCGTGATCGAAACCGATGAAGAGTTCGAGCGTCATGAGCAGCAAAAGAAGAACCGTGCAATCAGATGGGCGAGCCATCTCTTTGCCGAGTATTTGGGCAAGACCGTCAAAGACCTTGAGCCGGAAAGCACCGAAGTATTTGAACTTCCTGCTGTAAGAAACAGGGAGAAGAGTGTGGAAGGCCTGCCGTCCGTTGTCTTGGTAATGCAGCCCCAGTCACAGATGGAAGAGATGGGCTACAACGACTTGGTCTACGGTTGGGATCTCAACCACTTCGTACCGACCTTTATGCATCCCAACGAAGTGTTGGATGGAGCCCTTATATCGGGAAGCTTCATGCCGTCCTCCTCCAAATGGTCGACCTACGATATGCAAAACTTCCCGACCATTACGGAGCTCTACAAAGAGCACGGAAAGAGCCTGAACTTCTTGGGAGTCATCATGTCCAACCTCAATGTATCCCTTGAACAAAAAGAGAGATCCGCAATCTTCGTGGCACAGCTTGCGAGATCCTTGGGAGCCGACGGAGCCATCGTCACCGAGGAAGGATACGGAAACCCCGATACGGACTACATCCGTTGTATCGTTGCACTGGAGGACGTGGGGGTCAAGGTCGTCGGTATCAGCAACGAGTGTACGGGAAGGGACGGAGCTTCTCAACCCCTTGTTGTTTTGGACGAAAAAGCCAATGCCCTCGTATCTACCGGAAACGTATCGACTCTGATCGAGCTTCCGCCTGCCGCTAAGGTCATCGGTTGCCTGGAGTCTTTGGCGAGAGACGGTCTCTCCGGAGGTTGGGTGCACGATGAAATCTTAGGGCCTTCCGTACGCGAAGACGGCTCCATCATTATGGAAAACAATGCGATGTTCTGCGGAGACCGGATTGCCGGTTGGTCAACGAAGACAATGAAAGAGTTTTAGAGGAGGATAGCGATGAAAAAAGCCATATTATATGTCAATCAGTTTTTTGCAGGTAGCGGTGGGGAAGACACTGCCGACTTGGCACCTGTAATAAAGGCGGAAAAAATCGGACCCGCATTGGCACTGTCAGGTGTTTTGGACGCTGAGATCACTCATACCGTCTACTGTGGGGACAACTATATGGGTTCTCACACGGAAGAAGCCATCAGCGAGATCATTGAAATGTTAAAACCTCTTGACTTCGATATCTTCTTGGCGGGACCCGCCTTCCAAGCGGGGCGTTACGGCTTTGCCTGCGGAAGTATCTGCAAGGCTGTCAAAAAAGAGTTCAATGTGCCCGTTGTTACTTCGATGAACGAAGAAAACCCCGGAGTGGAAATGTTTAAAAAAGAGATGATCATCACCAAAGGCGGAAAGTCCGCTGCCAAGATGAAGGCGGATACCGCAGCGATGGCAAAGGTCGCCAATGCCTACCTCAGAGGAGAAAGACCTGCTCCCGCGGAAGAATTTGGTTTCTTTGAGAGGGGGGTTCGCGATCAGATTTGGATGGATCCTCCGGTAACGGCTGCACGACGCGGAGTTGAGATGTTGATCAAAAAACTCAACAACGAAGAGTATCAGACTGAGCTCATCATACCTAAGAAGGACGTAGTGCCGATCGCAGAACCGATCAAGGACCTGACCAAGGCACGTATCGCCATCCTGAACACGGGAGGTATCGTTCCTGTAGACAACCCCGATCGTATTCAATCCGCTTCGGCGACCAGATGGGGAAGGTATGATGCATCCGAGATGGAAAGACTGGAAGGCGGAGTGTTCAAGACCATCCATGCAGGGTTCGACCCCGCAGCGGCAGATGCCGATCCAAATGTCATCGTACCTTGGGATGTGATGAAGGCTATGGAAAAAGAAGGAGTCTACGGATCTCTGCATCCCTACTTCTATACGACGGTAGGAACGGGAACCACCCAGGCGGAGGCGTCCAGAATGGGGATTGAGATTTACGAAAAACTCAAGGAAGACAATGTAGACGGCGTTTTGATGGTTTCGACGTGAGGTACTTGTACACGTTGCGGCGCAACGATAGTCAAAGAGATCGAACGTTTCGGACTTCCGATCGTACAACTGTGCAACCTGGTACCTGTGGCCATGACCGTAGGAACCAATAAGATCGTCCCGACCATCTCCATCCCATATCCGATGGGAGATCCCGCTACACCGAAGGAAGAACAGTACAAACTCAGATACAAGATCGTTCGCAGGGCCTTGGATGCGTTGACTGAAAACGTAGAAGAACAGACCGTATTTAAGGCATAGAAGGCTTTGGAGCTTGAGAATACTCTTGTCTGATCTTATACTATTCTTCAATAGAAGTATGGTTATATCTACTTTATGATTACGAACATCCGTGTATCTTCTGTTGAGTACAGGTTTCGGATATCCATAGCTCAAATGAATACTAGTATTATGACAGCTTGGACATTGACTCGGCAGAGTATGGATCGGCGATGCAAGAACCTAAATGGAGAATAGGAGCACAAAAACAAGAATATACCAAAGAAGTGTTGCGGAATTTCTATTTTGCAGCACTTCTTTTTTTGGATCAGCCTGCTTGACTATTCCGTTTCCCTCCCATCTGTGGTACAATGATATATAAAAATTTCAAATAAAAGAACAAAAGTTTTTATCAATTTTTTGTTCTTTTGAATGCCATTCCCCGTTGGATACTAATTCTTCGATAGAAATATGGTTATATCCACGCTCACAAGCGTAAAAGTTTGTTTTATATCATCCGTAGAACAACGAGTATTTATGGGCAGTTCGAATGAGTAATAGTATGAAATATCCAAGTATCCGGCTCTGTGACCTATGTGTTTTGTTGCTTTCGGGTGGAGCTCGCGGATAGAAACAATTCAAACAGAGAGCGGCATCGAGGTGTCGGAATACAGGGAAAGGATATCAAAGATTGAAATAGACGATAGGGCAATACCGCACAATTGGAAAAACCGGAATAAAACAAACTTTATATGGAGGATGAAACTTTCGAAAATGTTGATAGGACAGACTTTTACATTGTATAAACCCAAAGAAAAATCAGAAGTTTTCCTTTGTGTGGTGTTTTTGTAGTTTAAGAGAGGAGTTATTTGTGAGATTTGAGGTTCGATTAGAAAATTCCGCATACAAACACATCGTTTCCGAGCCCTTCGGTTCAAAGAAGGAGACGGATCCTCTGTTTGTACTGAGAAACGAGGAGTTTGCTCTTCAGTGTATCATTCGATCAGATGAAGAGTTTTTGTTGGTGAGGGGACGAAACACAGATATTGCCCGGAAGGGACTGGGCCATCGGTTCAGGGTGGAACTTCGAGTGCTGTCCTCCTGCGAGGACAGTAAGTTGGAGGAGGCTTTTTTCCTCCATCTGATGGATTTTGTAAGAGACGATGAAGGCCGGCTGATCTCCGATGTCCTGACCGACAAAGACAGCATCTATTCGGTGCACAGGGAACAGGGAGTATTTGTGGGAGGAAAGATTCCTGTCGACTTCGAGGGATCCGAGTGCGGTTTGGAGCTCAAAGTATTTTATACGGAGGGCTATGAGGCGGAAAGTCTCGTTTGGAGCAAGATTCTGCCTGTTTCGGTCGGAGAGTTTGCTCTGGAAGATATCAAGAATACAGATTTTTATATGGATCTCTGGCAACATCCCTGCAACTGGGCGAGGGTCTATGAGGTTTCCTACTACGGTCCGGAACACCTTCATATTATAGACAAGTATTTTGAAGAACTTTCCAAGCTGGGGCAGAAGGTCTGCGATCTCATCATCTCCGATTACCCTTGGGCGGGTCAGCGTTGTTATGGGGTGCAGGAGAACAGCAACAACCTTTTTGAGAGCAACATTGTTAAGGTAAGCAGGGGCGTTGACGGGGAACTCCTCTGTGATTTCAGTGCGATGGAAGCCTATCTCTCTCTTGCTCAAAAACATGGGATGGCAGAAGAGATCAACCTCTTCGGCATACTGGGAAACTGGGATGCTCGCGACTTCGGCAACCCCCTCGTCGACTTCAGGGATCCTATCCGCGTATCCTACTTCGATGAAGGAGACGGCAGTTACAAGTACCTTGGCAGTGCGAACGAAGTCGAGACCTACCTCAAAAAGGTATTTTCACATTTGGAACAGCTCGGACTTTGGGACAAGACCTTGATCTTGAGCGATGAACCTGCGGATTCTGATGTTTTTGAAGAAACCGTAAGCCTTCTCCAGAGAGCGGCAGGGCAAAAACAGATTCATCTCAAGTGTGCCATCCACGATCAGAACTTCTTTGAACGTTATTCAAAACATATCAAGTCCTTGTCGCTAAACACTTGTGAATTGGTAAGTAATGTTTCACATATCGACAACCTGAAGAGGAGTGTGGAGGAAAAAGGCGGAACGCTCACCTGGTACTCCTGTTGTTTTCCCGATAAGATGAATATCTTCCTCAAGTCACCTCTGATCGAGAGTAGGTTGATCGGATGGTTCACCTACTATATGGGTCTGAACGGCTTTTTGCGATGGGCATACGGCGTATGGCCGGGAAATGTGTACGAGAGTGCCTCCTACAAGAAGGAGAAGTGGGCGGCGGGCGACATGTTCCTGGTCTATCCGGGCAAAAATCACGCCCCTCTGCCCTCTCTAAGGCTCAAAAATATCCTCTACGGAATCCAGGACTATCTGTTCTTGAAGGCGATGGAGGATCGCTATGGCAGAGAAAAGATCTTCCCCGGCCTTGAAAAACTTCTGGGAGCCAAGGAGGAGATGAGTTTCGTTCCTCCAAGGAGTGTCGATCTGCACCATAGTTTGGATCCGAAGGCTTACAGTGAGTTCAAACGCGGTTTGATGGGGGAAGACTCTATTCTCGGCAGGATCTCCGACTGTGTGGTCGAGATGGATGAGGATGCGATTACGGCCCTGATCGATGAAGCTCTCAAGCTCGGATTCAGTGCCGAAGAGATCAAGGGTAGGGGTTTGAGTGAGGGGATGCTTCGGGTCACCAAACTTTTCGAGAACAAAGAGTACTTTGTATCCGAGGTCATCGTCTGTGCGGATACCCTGAACAAGGGGATCACATATCTGAAAAATAAGTTCGAAGTCTCCTCCTCTAAAGGGCCGAAGGTCGTGATCGGAGTTGTGGAAGGCGATCTGCACGAGATCGGAAAAAACATCGTAAAAATTATGTTTGAGGCGGCAGGTTTCGATGTTATCGATATGGGGCTGAATGTTAAGGCTGAGGATATCGTTCACAAGGCCTTGGATGAAGAGGCGGATGTGATAGGGCTTTCGACGATGATGACTACAACGATGGTCAAGATGAGAGAGGTCGTGGAGCTGATCCGTTCGACTAAGGAGGAACTCCTTCCCAAGATCATCATAGGCGGAGGGTGTATCAGCCAAAAGTATGCCGGAGAGATCGGAGCGGACGGATATTCTGCAAATGCGGTCGAAGCGGTCAAGCTCGTAAAAGAATTGACGGGAGGAAGAGATGAAGACGTATAGGGATATGACGTTGTTGGAGTATATCAACAGTGAGGACAGGGTGTTTTTCCTTCCGGATATGGCGACTAACGGACTGAAGTTTTTGGGTTGTACGAGCTATGAGGTCTATGAGGACCCCGAAAGGCAGTTTGAGCTTGCAAGGAGGATGAACGAGGAGTTTGAGTCGGACTTTATCTACTCGTTTTGTGATGGAGCCATCTTCTGTGAGACCTTGGGACTTGAACTCTTAAAGCCGGATCATGACTTTCCCAGTGTAATGAGCCATCCAATCCAAAGTGTGCAGGACATCCGCGGTCTCAAGGTACCCGATCCTTATATGGACGGGAGGATGCCCACGAACCTTAAAAGCCTGGAAAAGATCGCCTCGGGAATAGACAAGCCTCTTTATGTTTCGATCCAAGGACCTTTTACTCTGGCGGTCCAATTGGCCGGGGCGACCCATCTGCTGAGGGAGATCATCCGAAACCCCGAATTTGTGGAAGAGCTTCTGGATTTCACCTTCGAAACGGTCCTTGCTTACGCCAAGGCGGTCAACAAGGTGGGAGCGATGTATATTTCGATCTCCGAGCCGGGGACGGTCACTTTGAGTCCTGAGAACTTCAAACACTATGTAACACCCAGGGTCAATCGTATCTTTGATGAGTTGACCTGTTGGAAGGGGATGCATATCTGTGGGGACACCTCGCACTTCCTGCCCCTTATGCTCGAATGTCGTCTGGATGCGGTAAGTCTGGATCAGATCATGGACTACCGCAGGGTTATGCCGCTCATTCCCGAAAACATCGTGTTGATCGGCAACCTGGATCCCATTGAACTCGTAGGAAGGGGAAGCGTCGAGGAGATCGAAGAAGAAACGACGAAACTCTGCGAAAATATGAAAAAGTATAGAAATTTCCTGTGTGCCTTGGGCTGCAACTGTCTCAACGACACCCCCGACGAAAACCTTCGAAGCGCCATTCGTACGGCCAGAAGCTATCGCAAGCCGGCTTTTTGAAGTCGAAATTTCGGAGGATAAGCTTTGTAAATGCCTTTTCATTGAGAGACAAGCAGGAAACCCCTTCGATCGACAAAGCAGGGGACTGGATAACAGTGAGATCCCCTCTTTTGATACTATTTTCCAATAGAAGTATGGATATATCTGTTTTTCAACCCACGAAAAATCAGCTTATCTTTTATGGGTCACAGATTGTTTATATCCACAACTCAAGGGAAGAGTAGTATGAATCAGTGTTTCTTCCTTTTTGCGGAAGAAGGGTACAGGACTTATAGATAAAATTTATATATTTTCAAGTAATTGTATTTAAACGGGCTATGCAGTATAATCAAAACGTATGTGAAGTCGAACATCGGCAGTCGGGAGGAATGTTCTTGGAAAACCAAACCCGCCTGAAGCGGTTCGACAATAAAAAATGAAGGAGATACAGATATGAAAAAACCGATCAGTATATTGTTGGCATCTTTTATGGGACTCAGTTTGTTGCTCGGAGGTTGTGCAGGTAAGCAGACTGCCGAGGAAGCTCCTGTTGCCGAGCAGGGAGGAGAAGCACCCAAGATCGCCTATGTGACCATGGATGTAACAAGCCCCTACTTTATCAAGATGATCGACGGGATGAAGGAAGAGGCCGAAGCTCTTGGAGTCGAACTTACCGTCCATGACGGCAAGTATCAGGCTCAGCCCCAGATTGATGCCATCGATACTCTCATCACTCAAGGAGTAGATGCTATCATCCTGAGCGCAAATGACCCGGCGGCACTTCAGCCTTCCGTTGACAAGGCGAAGGAAGCGGGGATCAAGATCGTTGCTGCAAACGTTGAGATGCAAAACACAGATGCCTTTGTCAGCTTGGTCGAAAAAGACTACGGTCTGACAGGAGGAGAGATTGCTGGAAAGTATATTGCAGAGAAGATGGGAGGAGAAGCGGAAGTTGCCATCCTTACCTTTACTCAAGTACCTGCCGTTATTCAGAGGGCGGAAGGTCTTAAAGAGGGTATCCTCAAGCATGCTCCAAATGCGAAGGTCGTGACCGAAGTGGAAGCAAGCACGAGAGAAGCGGGGCTTAAGGCGATTGAAAACGTGCTCCAAACCAACCCCAACCTCAACGTTGTCGTCGGAATCAACGACGATGCCGTCTTGGGAGGCTACGAAGCTATGATGGCCGCTCAGAGAACGGGAGATGATGTATGTCTCGTGGGACTCGATGCGGTGGATGAAGCGATCGCGAAGGTCAAAGAAGGCGGGATTTATCGCGGAACTGTGGATATCGATCCCTTTGGAAGCGGAAAACTTATTTTGAACACGACGAAAAAAGTCTTGGAAGGAGAGACCATGAGTGAGATGATCAAGTTCCCCATGGTTCCGGTCACCAAGGAAAACATTGATAAGTACTAGAATTCGAAACAAGACAAGGGCCTATCCCCTGTCTTGTTTTTAATAATGGAGATAGCGATGAAAGAAATCTTGAGATTGGAGAAGATCAGCAAACACTATGCCGGTGTTCAGGCCTTAAAACAGGTATCTATGACATTCGCACAGGGAAGGATCCATTCCATTGTAGGAGAAAATGGCGCGGGCAAGTCCACCCTAATCCAAGTGATGACGGGAGCCGTCTCACCGAGCGAAGGAAGCATCTACGTTCGCGGAGAGAAGATCGAACATATGACTCCGATGAAGAGCCGAAAGATGAAGATTGCAGCCGTGTACCAGGAGCTCAACCTCATACCGGAGCTTGCCGTCTACCAAAATATTTTTTACGGAAAAGAGCTGAAGAAGGGCTTCGGTTTGGATGAAGAGAAGATGAAACAGCGTTCGAAAGAGCTTCTTGCCGGTCTGCACGTTGACATATCCGTCGAGGAAAGGATCGGAGACCTCGGGATCGGAAGCAGACAGGTGGTCGAGATCGCAAAGGCGCTCATCGACACCCCCGACCTCATCCTCTTCGACGAACCGACAGCCTCCCTCTCTCCCAAGGAAGCACAGCATCTTCATAAGATCATAGAGAACCTCGCGGGAAGAGGGATATCGGTGATCTTCGTCTCTCATAAACTCGATGAAGTACTCAAGATCTCTCACACCATCTGTGTCTTGAGGGACGGAGAATTGATTTCCGTCAAGGAAAAGGAAGGGAGCTGGAAGGGGATCTATGACATTGCTGCCCTGGTCCGAGATATGCTCGGCAAAAAACTTTCCTTTCATCACAGCGAAACGGTATCATCAAAGTCGCAAACACCGATGCTGGAGCTAAAGAGTGTATCGACTTCCAAGGTGCAAGACATTGACCTCTGCCTCTACCGGGGCGAGATTCTTTCTCTTTCCGGAATGCTCGGGTCGATGAGAACTGAAGTGTTGTCGGCCATCTTCGGCATAGATTCCCTAACCTCGGGAGAAATCTTTGTGGAAGGCAAGAAACTCCTCATAGATAGTCCGAGGGCCGCCATCTGTGCAAAAATCGGCTATATCACGGAAGATAGAAAGGACAGCGGACTTTTTATGGAACTGTCGATTCGGGAGAATATGGGCATTGCCTCCCTATCGAGGTTCAAACGGGGTTTGGCCTTCGATCGAGCAGCGGAGGAAGGCGCCATCGTCGAACTTCTTGAAGAGCTCAACGTAAAATATACTTCCTTGGATCAGAAGGTCAAGGAGCTAAGCGGAGGAAACCAACAGAAGATCGCCCTGGGAAAATGGCTGATGGCATCTCCGGACATCCTGCTTCTGGACGAGCCTACCAGAGGAGTCGATGTCGGAGCTAAGGAAGAGATCTACAGGATCATCGATCGACTCTCGGATCAGGGCAAGGCTATCCTTATGGTATCTTCCGAGATGGAGGAGGTCCTGAGGCTCTCCGATCGGACCTTGGTGATGAACCATGGCAGGATCGTATCGGAGTATGCGAAAGATGAGATCACGGCGGAGAGGATCCTTCAGGATTCCTCCAAATTTATAAGCGAGGTATAACTATGGCAATAAAAATCAAAAACCTTACCTTTAAGTATGGTACCCTTTTGTTTCTGCTCCTTTTGATGCTGGTATTTTCACTTAGCAGCCCCACATTTTTGACCTTGAAAAACCTGACCAATGTGCTTCGGCAAATTTCGATTGTGGGAATCTGCACGGTCGGTATGACGATGATTATCCTCTCGGGGGGCATCGATCTGTCAGTTGGCTCGACGGTCGCCTTGACGGGGATTATCTTGGCAAAACTTCTTGTGGCCGGACTGCCTCTTTCGCCGGCGATCCTTATCACCCTGATGACAGGAACCTTCTTGGGCTTTCTCAATGCGCTCCTGATCAATCACATTGACATCCCGCCCCTGATTGCGACCCTTGGCACCATTTCGGTCTACAGAGGGCTTACCTACATCATCACGGGAGGAGTTGCCGTTCACGGCTTTCCCGATAGGTTTCGCGTCATAGGTCAGGGTTACCTGGGGTTTATGCCCCTACCGGTCATCATCCAACTGGCCATTTATGCGATCGGCTTCTACATCCTGTACCGAACCGCTTTGGGGCGCTATATCTATGGTGTGGGAAGCAGTGAGAAGGTCTCCTACCTCTCGGGAGTCGATGTCAAGAAGGTGAAGTACTTCGTATATACCTTCTCGGGTTTTTTGGGAGGTCTGGCGGGTGTGGTCATGCTCTCCAGACTGAACAGCGGTCTGCCCAACACCGCTACAGGCTTTGAACTTGATGTTGTTACGGCAGTCGTACTGGGAGGGATCAGCATCACCGGTGGAGAGGGAAGACTGGAGAGATCTATTCTTGGCTGCCTGATCATCGGAGTCTTATCCAACGGTATGATTCTGCTGGGGATCCCCGAATTTTATCAGATGCTTGCAAAGGGAGTTGTGTTGATCGCGGCGGTCGGGATCGATACCTCGATGAGAAGAAGTGCGAGGGCAGTATGATGAAGAACGAACGAAATATTGTTACAAAGAGCACCCTGTACAGCGGGAAGGACGATCCGGATAAGGTCCGAAACTATGTGATAGAAAGGGTAAAACAGAATACAAAAGATATCAAACGATTTCTGGGCTATGCATCCAGACCTGTACCTGAGGTGATCTTGAAAAAAATAGGAGAGGAACTTGAGCGATTCGGACCTTATTTGGAGTTGGAGTATGAGTATCGCCTTCACAGGGCAGAAGAAGAAAATTACGCCGACCTCGTTTACACCGTGGGATCTGCCATTGAAGAGCCTATCCAAAGCTATCTGGCTTCTTCGGAGGCGATGAGGGCAATGATCTTGGACAAGATCGCCATTGTTGCCCTCGACGAGTTGAAGGCTCTTCTGATAGAGGAGATCCACCGGAGCTGCGGTCTCAAGGTCGAGCGCGAATTTTATCCGGGAAGTACGGAGTTTCCTCTGACGATGCAGGCGGAGATCATCTCCGGGATGAGAAGGATAAGCACAATCCGTATCAATGAATACTATCAGATGTATCCGATAAAGACGGTCGCTCTGAGACTGAAACTCGCAGAGACCCCTTCCTACATCGATCGATGCGGCTCCTGCTCCAACCCTTGTGAAGGGAGGCTCTCGAAGGAAGAAGGACTCTATCGCTATTTTAAGGAAAAGGCGGAAACCTTCACACGCCGATTATATGAAGAAAGAGGTTTCGACGATGAGTTGTTTGAGGACAACATCCGTGATATTGAGATCTGGGCCGAGGACTTTGAGAAGAAGAGTGGAGTCAGGGGGATCGAGGATAGACACGGGGCTTGGCTTGAAGACATCCTCGAGCTGAGGGTCATCAAACTGGGACGATTGCAGTTCGAGTATATGGACGGGGAGAGGGCGGCGCGGTTCGGACCTCTTCCGCTTTCAAGCGATGCCCTCTGTATCAACGTGCATATCCGTGAGGGAGAAGACTTTGGTGGGGAACTCTGTGAAGACTCCTACCGAAAGGCTTGGGACTTCTACCGATCACAGGGCTTCGCCTTTTCGCGCCTCATCTTCGTCTGCGACTCCTGGATGATCAACCCCAAGCTTGAAACCTTGTTGAACAAGGATAGCAACATACTGAATTTTCAAAGAAGATATCACTTCCTTAGCGAAAACCTCGAGAGCAGGCAGATGGAAGAACGAGTATTTGGAATCTTGAGCGAGGATCCGTCTGTTTATCCTGAGAAAACCTCCCTGCAAAGAGCGTTGAAAAACGAGCTGAAGAGAGGAAGAAAGTTCGGCATGGCGAAGGGATATTTTTCGTACGGACAAGAGGACGGGAATTGATACGAGGAACGGTATGGAGAGGTAGGATATTTTTTGGAAGTTCCCGTAAATGATTTGGTTACAGAAACACCGCACAATACTATTCCTCTTTTGAGTTGTGGATATCGTGACCCGGAGAACATAAAACGATTTTTCGCGGTCAAAAAATAGATATATCCATACTTCTGTTGGAAATACTATTCTTCGATTGAAATGCCTAATATACAGACTTATCAAAACTGAAAAAAACTTGGATCATGAGATGTTTCAAAGCATCCGACTTGATATTTTAATCGGATAATAGGGAGATACCGCATAATTCGAAAAATCCGCATAAAACCGATTTTACACGAAGGATGAAACTCTTGAAAATATTGATATGACAGAGCTTTGTATTTTATAAAACCGGAGAAAAATCGGAAGTTTGCCTTTGTGCGGTGTTGTCATAATGAGCACTTTACCAGCCTTGAAGTAGAAATAACTTTTTTATTTTAGAGAAACCCTTCTTTCGGGGACGGACTTGTATATTTTTTGAAATTGAATTAAAATAATAGAAATATGTATTGTAAAAATCCTTATAGAGATTTTTTGTGTCCATGTAGAGTAACGCAAAAAACACCGGGTCTCGACAGGATTTGTGCACCGATTTAAATTCAATAGCTATATAGCGGTTGCCTGCAAAAATGAGTCTTAATAGTCGTTTATGTAAAAAGCTTACACAAACGACAGACAGGAAACAGCTGTAAAAGCATTGAATTTACTAAAGTGGAAAAAGAAACCTATAATAGAACCATACTGAAATGTAAATAACAATAATAGAAATTCAAAAAAAAGATGATGTAAAACCTATAATAGAACCATACTGAAATGTAAATTCGTATCCCCAAACTTCGTGGGAGTATTCCACTCCCGCCTATAATAGAACCATACTGAAATGTAAATGTTAGATACAGTGCCAACACTATGACCACTGCAGCTCCTATAATAGAACCATACCGGGCTTGTAGTCGGATAAGGAAGACAGTCCGGATGCTAGAGCGTGTCTACACAAATTAAACAAGGCATCTTAACCATAAAACGATCGATGCCAAATGAATTGCTCC
>NZ_JBHSHL010000060.1:0-33174 GCF_042652965.1 Filifactor villosus | reverse complement strand
CCCCGCGATGGTGAGTATTAATATATCACCTTCCCCTTTTTTTGTCAATAGCTTTTTTGTTTTTGTTTTTTCATTATCCTTTTTTCTTATGAGCCAAGCTTATCAGCTCTATTTTTTCCATTGAAATACCAATAGTACTAAAAACATGGTTTCCAAAAAATGGCGTGAACGATCATAGGATCAAATTGCATTACAGCGATTCTCGTGTATTGGCATATTGTTATTCAGCATCATTTTATGTCTCCGCCATAATACAAATGAGAGGACACCATAGTTGAAACCGGCACGAATATCATCATTACCGAAACACCTCTTGTTCTCCGCTTTATAGAGGTTGAGGGCCAAAGTAGATACGTATTTGACCCTCATTCATCCTTACTCCATCCTCTGCCACTTCATCTCTTTTCCTTGTGTATCGTACTTCTTGCGTTTCCCGCTGATGCTTCTGATGGAAATCTTAACGACGGCGGTAATCTTTAGACTTCGATCCAACGCTTCTTGGAAGTTGTGTATATTCGAGGGTGCAAACTTCTCCATAATGAGCCTGAGTGCATGGATCTTTTCTTCTTCCTCTCCAACAAATTCCGCTCTTCCCTCCAAAACAAAAGATTCGAACTCTGTCGTATTCTCCTCGGGTACAAGGCGTGTTTCGCCCACTCCCGACATACAGACTTCCGGATGTTTTTTGAGCAGTTCTACCTTGTAACCTGCTCCTGCACAGTGAAAGTACACCGCTTTCCTTTCCTCATCCAAGACAGGAGAGACCGGAATACAATAAGGTCTTCCCTCCTCGTTTACCATCGCCAAGGTACTGTATTCACACTTCTTTAGAACCGAAAGAGCAAACTCCTCACTCATCTTCCGATCTTTTCTTCTCATCTCTCTCATATCTTCCTCCCTCAAAAAAGAACTTCTTCCCGCAAAACAATGTAGAGTTGTTTCGGATCGTTTTGATTTTGTTGAAAACGACATAGATAGATCATCCATCCAAAACTTCAATTTCTTGAAGAACTGTTTTTCATTTATAGTAAGGACACTCTACATCCAACTGTGCCTTCCCCTATCTTTCTACGTTGAAAGCAGCCATCGTCTGCAACGAAAAATAAAACCTCTACCGCCTTGCTGTCTCGCTGTTTCGACCTACGCCTTTGCAGCACTCTCCAATACTTGTTTTGCCAACACCACAGTCGTGATCGAACCGACTCCTCTAGGCACAGGAGTGATTTTTGCTACGACAGGGGCCACATCGTCAAAGTTGACATCCCCGTTCATATTGCCTTCTTCGTCAACGTGGATGCCTACATCGATAACGATACTCTTCTCATTCACATACTTTGATGTCAAGAACTTGGACTTGCCCAAGGCACATACTACGAGGTCCGCGTCTCTACAAAGCCTGTCCAGTCCCCCCGTTTTGCTGTGGCAGACGGTTACGGTTGCATTTTCACGAAGTAACAGCATGGAAAGAGGTTTTCCCACTACCATAGAACGTCCGATCACGACCACATGTTTGCCTTGCATTTCAATATCGTGGTACTTCATCAACTCAATCACCGCCATCGGCGTACAGGGAACAAGACCTTCTTCTCCCGTGAGCAGTTTCGCCACGTTTGCAGGAGAAATACAGTCCACATCCTTACTCGGAAGGATGGTTGCCTTGATCTCATCGACATCCAGTTGCTTAGGCAGAGGCATAAAGATTAGAATCCCGTGAATACTCTCATCTTTGTTGTTCTTCTCAAGAGCTTGCAGAAACTCATCCTGCGTGATCGACTGTGCAAAGGTCTGCACCTCCGCTTCGATCCCTATGTTCTGCATCCTCTTTACGGCTCCCCGCTCGTACGAAATGTCGTCCGGACGCTCTCCAACCCTCATAATACACAGCTTGGGAATAACTCCTCCCCGCTTTAATTCTTGCGTTCGAATACTCAATTCTTCTGTCTTTGTTTTTGCGACCACCGTACCGAGCAACAACTTCTCTTCAAAAGCCATCTTCTTCTCCCTTCCTTCCAAAATTTCTTCATTTTCTTTCATACCTAAGAACAGTGTATCATTTATCTTTCCGATACTCAACGAAAGTTACAAAATCTTCTGTAATATGTCCTGCAATATTCCTCCGACAATACTTCTTCTTATTGTCATTCTATGGACACATTCCATCAGAGAAAACGGATTCCTCGCCAGTTCATTCTTCTGTCGCTTTCGTTGAGCTCTTGGAGAAGATTAGCCTCCAATCTGTTTTCCCCACAAGTTATACCGTTCTCCGTTTGAAATACCGGGTATTTAGAATATATCATTACCAAAAACAATTTGGAAGATGATATGTTTCAAAACATTCAATCTGTCAATTCTAATAGATAATAGTATGATACTACGATCGCTTTGAGCCGTTGATATCGAAAAGCTTGACTTCTTCAAATACGAAACACTTTGTTTTGATATCCAAATACTTCCAGGAGAAAAATAGTATCGCAACACCGGTGTCGTTCGAATCCGAAACTCTTATACTATTCTTCAATAAGAGTTGGTTATATCTGTTTTGTAACCACGAAAATTCGTTTTCTCTTCATATGGGATACAAATCGCTTGATATCCATCATTCAAAGCAATGGTAGTATTATCCATAAAAAAGCTGTTGCCGGAAACATTTCGGTTCCACAGCAACAGCCTTCTCTTCTTTCAATGCTTTCGTTTCAAAAATGTGTAGGAAGGAGCGCGCCGTCCCTAAACGTAGAGTTACAGACCTCTATCAAAAACTATCGTTCGAGAAACGAATACATCGGAATCGTACATTGAACAACACAGATTGAAAAAACGTTCCTTCGTACCGTGTTCATCGTTGTCCGGAGAAACAAAAAACCATATCCCGTTTCTCTTCCATACGATATGTTTTGTCCTTATCTTTCTTACAGACCTTGAGCCTTAAATTCCGCCTTGATCTTTTCTTCGATCTCGCTAATCGAGATCTCATGCTTTTGCTCTTCTCTTCGAAGAGCAAACTCCACAATTTCTTCTCCCGCTCGACGTCCGACGTTGATACGGATCGGGATCCCGATCAACTCCGCATCGTTAAACTTCACGCCCGCTCTCTCGTCGCGATCATCCAACAGCACCTCATACCCCTTTGCACTGAGTTCACGATACAGTTTTTCTCCAAGTTCCGACTGTACCTCCTGTTTGGAGTTGACGACCGTAATGATGATGTGATAGGGGGCTACGACCAAAGGCCAAATAATCCCCTTCTCGTCATAGTTCTGTTCGATAATCGCCGCCATCGTTCGGGACACTCCGATCCCATGAGAGCCCATCCATACCTTTTGGCTCTTTCCGTCCTTGTCCAGATAAGTCAAGCCAAGGGCATCGCTGTACTTTGTTCCAAGCTGGAAGATGTTTCCAACTTCAATTCCTCTGTCCGTATGGAGCTTTGCACCGCACTTGGGACAAAGGTCTCCCTCCTGTGCCAAGACAAGATCTTCGACTACGATACCTTCGAAATCTCTTGCATAGTTGACGTTCTTGTAGTGAAAGTCCGTTTCATTGGCTCCGACCACAAAGTTCTTCATCTCGGTCACCCTCTTGTCCACATAGAGCTTGATATCCTTTTTGAGTCCGATCGGTCCCGCAAAACCGACCTCGGCTCCGGTCACTTCACGAACCGTCTGAGCATCCGCCATTTCAATTTCATGTTCGGCCGCATCTATAATCTTCAAGAGTTTAATCAGATTCAGTTCCCGATGTCCGGGAATCATCACGGCAACGGTCTCCCCGTTTACCGTAAGCAACAGCGTTTTGGCAAAGGACTCCGCCGTTGTAGAGAAGAAGCTCTCCAAATCCTCGATGGTTCCTATATTCGGAGTCAAAACCTTCTCCATCTCCTTAAGCTCTATATCTTGATCCTTCATTACAAGAACCGTGCTCGCCTTTTCGTCCGTTGCTGCGTAGTCACAGTCATTGCAATAGATAATATTGCTCTCGCCCGACTCCGCCATCGCGGTAAACTCATGCGAATCCGAACCTCCCATCGCACCCGAATCCCCTTCGACGACCTTGTATCTTACCTTGAGGCGATCAAAAGTTTTTTCGTAAGCCTTCCACATCTCAAAGTAGGCCTCCTTCATCGCCTCGGGATCCCTGTCAAAGGTATAGGCATCCTTCATAATAAACTCACGCGAACGGATTACACCGAATCGCGGTCTCTTTTCATCCCTATACTTCGTCTGGATCTGATACAGGCTCAGAGGAAGCTGTTTGTATGAATTGACCTCATCTCGAACCGTTGTCGTAAAAATTTCCTCATGGGTGGGCCCAAGACAAAACTCCCTCTCATGTCTATCGTGGAGACGAAACATTTCCGGTCCGTAAGCACTCCATCGTCCGGACTCCTTCCATACCTCCGCGGGCTGGATCGCCGACATCAGGACTTCCTGGCTGCCGATCGCATCCATCTCCTCACGAACGATTTTTTCAATCTTGGAAAGCACCCTCTTTCCAAGAGGCAGATAAGAATATACTCCCGAAACCAGCTTGCGGATCAATCCCGCCCTGAGCAAAAGTTTATGACTTATGATCTCCGCATCCGAGGGAACCTCCCTGAGAGTGGGCATATATAGCTTTGACATTCTCATATGGCAATACTCCTTTATTTCTGTTTTTTGCTGATACTATTTCAATATCCTAATCCTTTTTTTCGATTTTTTCAATCCTTTTCTATAGGAAAACAAAGGAAGGTTCTTGATATCGCATTACCACTTGCAATATCACCCTCCACCAACTTCTCCCGTATGAAAACAAAACAGTACAAACCTCCGCAGAAGTCAATACTGCTTTGTACAGATGTTCTATACCGTCCTCCGATGGAAGTGTAGTTATATCCACGCCTGCAAGCATAAACATTTATTTTGTCGCTCATAGGAGTGAAGAACATTGATATCAAGAGTTCAAACGGATAACAGTATTCAACGGCCCCCTCTACAAACGCAAAAAATCGTCTCAACACCCGTAGGATACAAAGCATTGATATATGCCGTTAAATAGACAATAGCGGTGCAAAAATCCTCCTTACTTGGAAGAAACTTTTGGCCTTCCAACCGGGCAGATATAGACGCTGAACTCTTCTTCTCCGTCAACGCCGATCAGTTCATCCATCCTTTCCTGGTGGTATGCCGCCACCGCACAACAACCCAACCCGATCGATTCGGCTGCAAGATACAAGGCCTGGCAGATATGTCCTGCATCCAAAAGCATGGGCTTGTGAGATCTCTCCGCGTACATCCACTCTCCTCGATAAGGAAGGCAGGCCCAAACAAAGACAACCGGTGCATTGGCGACAAAAGAATACTTCAGGGTCGCTTCCTTGAGCTTCGCTTTGGTATCGCTTCTCTCTTCCAATAGGACGAGCTCATGGCTCATGGAGTCATAACGATACACTCCCTGTTGTAAATCCTCAACGTCCTGTATAATCAGATAGGTCTCGTAGGTATGTCTTCCTCCCGAACAAGCCGAGGGCGAATAACACATCCGTCCCGAGGGATGGATCTTCTGGATCCTCTGTGTCAAGGTCAGAAGATAGGACAGATCGTTCTTCTTCAATCCCTCCTGTTCAAAGAGACGGTGACTTCGTCTCCCCAACACGATGTCGACAAAGGGACGTTCCTCCATATCTCCCATATAGATTTCTCCAAGCACGACCCTGCGACCTGTTTCTTCCTCCTTGCAAAAACCGGGATCCTCCATCCCCTTCTTGTAATCGGACTCCTCCACCTCCTTGTGAAAAGAAGACTTCATAAACTTTCTTCCATCCGTATATCTCATCATCCGTCTTCCTCTTACTTCAAAGTGACAGCTGTTCCCGAAACGGTAACCATCAACATATCTCCGCCTTGACCCAAGACCTCATAGTCGACATCCACCCCGACAACGGCCTCGGCACCAAGCTTCTTCGCCCTTGTCGCCATCTCCTGCATCGCCTCTTCGCGCGCCTTGATCAGCTCTTCCTCATAGCCCTTGGACCTTCCTCCGAACACGTTTCGAAGTCCTGCTCCGATATCCTTAAAAAAATTCACTCCCGATATCACTTCTCCAAAGACAATACCCTTATACTGATCGATCTCTCTTCCTTCTACACTCGGTGTTGTTGTAACTATCATCATTTACCTCCTTAAACATTTCATCCCGGGGATACCTTCACTCTTTGTATTTATGTGCTTGTTCCCCTACCTCTGTTGACCGTAGGTCCTGAACTTCTCCTTCATAACCTCCATCTCGGAGTGATCCAAGATCACGGGATCACCCATGGAGGAGGTCAAATAATACAGCTGAGCAGTGTACTCCACCTCTTCCAAGACATTGAAGGCATCCTTGAGGTTGACTCCTCCTGCAAGCACCCCATGGTTGGCAAGAAGGACCGCCCTTCTGTCATCCATTGCGACCAGAGCATTTTGTGCCAGCTCCCTTGTACCGAAGGTCGCATAATCGGCACAACGCACATTTTCCCCTGCGACTGCAATCATATAATGAACGGCGGGAAGCTCCTTCCTCAAACAGGCGACTGCCGTGCAATAAGTCGTATGTGCATGGATCAACGCATCGATATCTTCTCTGTGACGGTAGATCATCAGGTGCATCTCCCATTCACTCGACGGAGTCCTGCTTCCTTCCACTACCCTGCCATCAATATCGATCACCACGATGTCTTCCGGTGTGATATCCTGATAGGCGATAGCACTCGGCGTGATCAACATCTTTCGACTTTGTCTATCGAAGATGCTCAGGTTTCCTCCTGTTCCTTTAGTGAACCCCTCCTGCAAAAGTCTGTTTCCGAATAAGATCAGTTCCTGTCTCTGTGTTTGATATGTCATCTTTTATCCTACCTGTCTTCCTTCTCCATATTTTCCCGATAACTCTTCATAATTCCGGCAAAGATCTCCGCACTGGTCGGAGGAGTGTAAGAAATGACATTGGCTCCTGCCCGTATGGTCTCTCGAATACTCTCATCCGTATTCCCTCCGGTCGCTATAATCGGAAAATAAGGATGATTTTCTCTTATCTTACGGACGATCGAAGCCGTCTTGGAACCTCCTGAAACGTTGAAGATCGCAGCTCCTGACTTGATCCGCTTTTCAAAATCTTCCTTCTCCGAAACAATCGTCACCACGATGGGAATATCAAGCCTTTTTCTCATCTCCATCAGAAGCGAGTTTGTAGCCGGAGAGTTCAATACGACACCGTAGGCGCCGTTGAGCTCGCAACTCATTGCAATATCCAAAGATCGCTGTCCCGAAGTAACACCTCCGCCCACCCCGCAGAAGACCGGAGTGGTCGATACCGAAATGATCGCATGACTGATTGCCAACTGAGGAGTAAACGGATATACCGCAATGACCCCGTCAGCATTGTTGTTCTTGATAATCGCCAAGTCGGAACTGAAAATCAAAGACTTTATCCTCTTTCCAAACACCTTAATCCCGCTCGCCTCATACACTGCCTTGGGAATCTCTACAATACGCTTCTTGAGTTTGGATTCAATGACCGGAATATACTTCTTGTCCTTCTGTTCCAAACTGTGGATCACATTGTCGATGTATTCTCCCGTGTTTCGCTCCTTATCCATATAGTCGCTATACTTCATACGTGATCTCTCCTTTCTATCTCATATTCTATTACTATACACTATTTTTAAAACAAAAAACATCCTTATCTTACAGCCTTGTTTTCGCATAGAGCGTTTCATACTATTCTCCGGCGGAAATGTGGTTATATTCACACCCGAAAACATAAAAATCTATTGTATCTCCCATAGGAATGAAAGAGATCGATATCAAATAATTCAAATGGATCATAGTATCACACTGCAAAAGACACAAACTCTTTCTTCATTAAAGAATTTATACCCAAACCCCCGTATAGACACCGACACACTCCACAAAAGACGAAACGACACCTACTCCTTCCACACTTTTTTGAAGTAGGCATCGACGCTGTAGGCGACAACAAAACCCAAAAGCGTCCCTGCAAGAACATCCGTAAGATAGTGGACCTGTAAATACAACCTCGAAAACGAGATCCCCACAGCAAGCAAGGCAATCGGAAGAAGATACTTTCTCATTCTCAAATAAAAGATCCCCAAAACCGTCATGGAAGAAGCCGTATGACCTGAAGGAAAAGAATAGCCTCTCGGATGATTGATAAGAATTTCTTTGTTGAAGGTAATAAACGGACGAGGTCTCATTACCAAATGTTTGATTAGACCCTCCCCCAAAATCGTAACCACAATAAGGCCCGCTCCCAGAACAATGGCAAACCTGCGGGTACTCTTGGGAACGAAGAGCAATAAACAAAGGATAATCCACACGACCCCCTTGTTGTTCATTGTCGATAAGGCGATCATCCACGGTGTCAGCCATTGACTGTGAATAGTCCCCATCCACTCAAAAAATGCAATATCCAAACGAAGCACTCCTCCTTATCCAAAACCCCTTCCCCGCCGAATCTCCTTAAGAAACGCTATGAGGGCGAACTTCCGGACAGAATGTAGCCTCCTCACAAATCGTTCAGAAGAAAACATAAGACGAGAAAAGCATTTGATCTATGCTCAAATAATGCGGTTTTTTCAATATTTCAGTTTGATTTCACCTCAAATATTTTGATTGAAACACTCAAGACTGTGATATATATTATTTGTATCCCTTGCATTCGGTACCCAAACACAACGGGATACAATAATAGGCGAAATTTTTTGTAAAAATTCTATCTATGGAGACTGACTATGAAAATCTTAAAACTGTCCTTGGCAATGATCCTGCTTACTATTTTAATTGTTTCGGGGATTTCTGTCTATAAGATATTGAAGCCTGACCAAAACCTCTCTTTGGAAAAAGACTACGAGGCGGCTCTCGATACTTCGTTTGAACCGGACCCCTCTCCTGAAGAACAGGTACATCCGGCTTACCGATCCGATCTGATCGCCACCTTGCAATCCACGGTCAACAAAGATGTATCCGCCTGGCTCAAAATCGATAATACCAACATTGACTACCCTGTTGTATACAGTGCGGACAACGAGTTTTATCTGACTCACAACGCACACAAAAACAAGGACATCAACGGAGCCATCTTTATGGATATGGACAATACCGTCGAGGATGACAACATTATTTTTTACGGTCATACGATGAAGGCGAAGAATATGTTTACCACCCTGCGAAACTTTCGGGAAGAAAATTTCTTCCTCGGAGATAACAACATTCATGTGGAATACGAATCTTCCATCCGGACCTATGAACCTGTCGCGGTCATCACCTTGGATCTGACCAATGAAGAGGATGTGTTCTTCTTTATCAACCACAGAACATGGGACAAACAGATGAATGCCGTCGACTATGTAAACAACTTCAAAGAAGGCATCCTTTGGAAGAAGGCGAGACTCTATCCCGACGATAAACTCATCACCCTCTGTACCTGTACCTACGAAACCTCCGATGCCAGACTCCTCGTGATCGGAAGAGAGATCTCCCGTACCCAATAATCTCCTGCATCCTTTAGAACTAACAAAAGGATAAACACCATAAATACTTCTGTTACACGAAAAAGCTATCCCATGTAACGGGATAGCTTTTTATATGTTTTATCTACTCTTCTTTGATCAAATATCAGGAGAACGGAAGAGAAAATCGACAAAAACGATTGAAGCGATCTCAATACTATCCTCCGTTTAATACTATTCATCAATAGACGTATGGATATGTCTATTTTTCGACAACGAAAAATTGCTTTATCTCCTATGGGTCGCAGATTTTTTATATCCACAATCCAAAGGAATAATAGTATAACATGTCAGGTAAACAGAATATATGTTTGTCGGAAACGGTTTGAGCAATCGTAGAATTTAAACTTTCGGTATCACTTCGCCTCTTCCACGATTTGAACTCCGTTGCTCGTCCCTATCCTGTCCGCTCCTGCCTCAATAAAATCCAAGGCGGATCTCAAGGTTCGAATCCCTCCGCTCGCCTTTACCTTCATCTTCTCTCCCACGGTTTTTTTCATCAATCTTACATCTTCAAGGCTCGCTCCTCCTGTAGAAAAGCCGGTCGAAGTCTTGACATAATCCGCCCCCGCTTCCAAGGAAAGGCGACACGCCCGCTCCTTTTCTTCGTCCGTAAGCAGGCAGGCTTCAATAATGACCTTTACACTCGCCTTGGGATGCGCTTCCCTGACGACCGCTTCAATATCGCTTCGCACCTTCTCATCTTCTCCCTGCTTTAACAAACCGATGGCAAGTACCATATCGATCTCCTCTGCTCCATCCTCCACCGCCGTCTTGGTCTCCAAAGCCTTTGCCTTGGTTGCCATTGCTCCCAAGGGAAAGCCTACGACCGCACAGGTCTTGACTTCGCTTCCTCTAAGTTGCTCCGCCACAAAGGACGTAAACACGGAATTGGTGCAGACCGATGCAAAGCTGTATTGCCTGGCCTCTTCACACAGAACTCTGATCTGCTCTGTCGTCGCGTCCGATTTTAATAAAGTGTGGTCAATATAATTTGCTATATCCATAGTTCTCTTCTCCTATTCTCTTATCCGATAACTGTTTGTGCAAAAAACACCCAAACCTGCACAAGAACCGGATAAAATCTTGTCTTAAGGAAACATCGTACAAAGGCAAGTTTCTGATTTTTCTCCGGTTTGATACAGTACAAAAGTCTGTCATATCAATATCTTTAACAATTTCATCCCTCGTATAGAATCAACTTTATACTGATTTTTCGAATTATGCGGTATCTCCTTAAGTACTTATGTCATTCTCTACCATTTGAACGTTCGATATCAGCACCCTGTGTCCGATGCTCACTCAAATAAGTTTGTATTTGTAGAAGCGGATATATCTACTGCTCCAAAAGAAAGTAGTATTACGCTCAAAAAGAAAAACCTGCTTTGCAAAAAACAAAACGGTTTTTCTTCCTAGTTGATGCTTTTTTCATATTCTTTTTTTATCTTGGATAAAATCTTTTTCTCCATACGAGATACCGTCATTTGTGAAATATCCAATTCCTTTGCGATACTCATCTGTGTCTTCTGATTAAAAAATCGCTCGGTTATGATCTTGCGTTCCATATCGTCGAGTTTGGCGAGCATACTTTCAAAAAAATCTCTATTTTCGATCTCACGAAAACTCTTGTCTTCTTCTCCCAACACATCCAGGAGGGATACTTCCTTATCCTCTCCTCCGTTCTCATAAGTGACATCCAGCGACTTCAACCGATATACTTGAGAGGCCTCCATGACCTCGATGATCTCCTCCTCGGAGACACCCAAATAAGAAGCGATATCCTTGATCTCGGGTACCGTTCCTTTGGTATTTTCCAAATGTACCTTGGCTTCGTTGACCTTCTTGGAAAGCTCCTGGATCTTTCTAGGGACTCGAATCGACCAACCTTTATCCCTGAAGTATTTTTTGATTTCTCCGATAATAGTCGGTGTGGCAAAACTCGAGAACTCAAAGCCTCGATTGACGTCGTAACGTTCAATGGCCAAAATCAAGCCCAAAGATGCCACTTGGTAGATATCTTCGTACTCAATTCCACGATTGATGTATTTTTTCGCAAGGATCTCTGCAATATAGAGGTTTCTTTGAATCAATTCGTTTCTTAATTCCAGATTTTTCTTGTCTTTGTCGAACAAAAGAAACAGTTCTTTCTCCGACTTGTTAAGGAACTTAGGATTTTCAGCAACCATATCTTTGTACTTCTGCTTACCTTTTCCGCTTTCCTTTTGCATTTACTTTCCTTCCTCCAAAAATTTCGTCATACAAATTCTGGTTCCCTTGTCCAACCCGCTTTCAATGCAAACGTCATCCATCAGACTCCTGATAATAAAAAGGCCCAATCCTCCTTCCTTGGGATCGTTGAGATCCGGTTCGTTCAAATGCTCCACAACACAGCCCACACCGTCATCGGTTACCTCAATTCCCAACTTATCCATTCCGATTTCAAAATTCAATTGAAACAAATCCCTCTGAGAATGCCTGATCGCATTTGAACAAGCCTCCGACAAAGCAATTTTAATATCTTCAATATCCTCAATATTGAAGCCTATCATGTTGGAAATGGCGGAAACGGTTAATCTGGCAACAGCGACATATTCCGGATTTGTCGGCAACTCCATCTTAATGGTTCCACTCTTCACACTCTTCCTTATTTCCAAAACAATCCCTCCATTTGTTCGTACTCTTTTCCCCTTTTGTTTCGGTGGTTATTTCTCATCAATGATCGTAAAAATCTGTGACAGATTTGTAATCTTAAATACCTTATATACATTCGGCTTCAAGTTCTTCAATGTAATTCCCTTCGCATTTGCCTTTAGAACCTTCAAAGCTCCGATCAACACTCCCAGACCTGTCGAATCGATGTAATCCAGTTCCCTCATATCAAATACCATCTCTTTATCCGGATATTTCCCGGTCAACTCATGAACCTTTTCCTTAAAAATAGAAGAACCGTAGATGTCGATCTCTCCTTGCAGTTCCACCTCTGTTTGATTTTTCTCTTCGTTAAAATGCCCTTCTACCTTGATTGCCATATTCTTCCTCCTCTTAAAACTATCCTCAACGTCTCTTTCTGCCACCGGTGATGCTTTTTATCGCTCCAAAAGTAGTCAAAGCCTTAACCGCCTTCTGAGAGGTGGAGACAACATCGTCTACCGAACCTGTGATATTGGCCGCATTGTTCATAATATCATGAATGCTTCGTTCATTCTCATCAAGCATTTGATTTACTTTTTTCAATGTAAGTCCCAAATCTTTTATGGTTGTCGCCAAAAAGATACAGACAATAAGTACGCCTATTCCGATCAACAATACACCTATTTCCCACATATCAATGCCTCCCGCCTACATCTGCTCTTCTTTTCCGATATACACAAATAAATCACTCCCTCCTTATTAACTAATAAGGAGAGAGTAATTCCAAAAATACAGCTCCGCTTCGTAGAACCTATTTCAAACTATCCTTTGCCTTATCGACAGCATTCTCTGCTTTTTTTTGAGCTTCTTTAGCGACATCTTTCGCCTTGTCCTCGACATCCTCGGCTACTTCCTTTGCCTTATCGGCAACATCTCCCGCCTTTTTTTCAGCTTCTTTGGCGACATCTTTCGCCTTGTCCTCGACATCCTCGGCTACTTCCTTTGCCTTATTGGCAACATCTCCCGCCTTTTTTTCGGCTTCTTTGGCGACGTCTTTCGCCTTGTCCTTGACATCCCCGGCTACTTCCTTTGCCTTATCGGCAACATCTCCCGCCTTTTTTTCGGCTTCTTTGGCGACGTCTTTCGCCTTGTCCTTGACATCTCCTGCGACATCCTCTGCCTTATCTTTGACATCCTCCGCTACTTCCTTGAGCTTTTCCTTTGCTTCCTCAAGTTTCTTTTCGGCATCCTTTACCGCTTCCTGCGCGTTCGCCTTGACATCTTCGGCTACCGTTTCCGCCTTTTTTACGGCTTGCTCCGCCTTTTCACGAACATCGGCAAGCATCTCTTCCGCCTTCTTTGTCGCTTCTTCGGACTTCTTCTTTGCCTCTTCAAAAAGCTCTTCCGCCTTCTTCACGGCATCTTCCGGCAGGTTCTTCGAAACTTCCTGTGCTTTTTTACTTAGTTTATCAATCCCCAGTTTATCCAATAAACTCATTCTTTTCTCCTATTCTCAATCCGTGTATACTTACAATCCTCTTGTGTTTCTGTATTCTGTATAAGGAAGGAACCCTCTTTCCGAGAAAGACGAATCAACCCTTCCGATACCGTTCATTCAAGCATCCGACATCTCGTCATCCCCGTGGAAAGTCCAAACCTACTTCAATTTTTTATCAAAAAACTTCTTTCCTTCTTTTTCCATATTCTCCAGAGCGTTATCGAGTTCTCCCGTGATATTCTTGGTAAAATCCTTTTGGAAGACCAACTTGTCTTCGTCATCATAGTAGAAAATATCGTCTTCTTTTGCACGGATCTTGTCTCTTACACTGCTTCCCAGCTCCTTTGCACTGTCTACCATATCCAAGGTTTTATCATAAAGTTCATCTCTGAGATCTTTTCCTTTTTTGGGAGCGATAACCACTCCAAGTAAAACTCCTGCACTCATTCCGATGATCGCCGCTCCTATCAGAGCAAGCGGATTGGCCTCTCTTCTTCTTCCAAACATATTAAACTCCTTCCCCTTCTTCGTGTTCGGGTTAATCAAAATATACTATTTTATTTTCTACCCCCTGTTTTTAATATTTAACCAAAATTTATACGATTCTCGCCTTAAATTCTCATATAAAAGATGTCCCTTATTTTTCAAGTAATCAACTACGGCAAGCAAATTCCTCCCATTTAATTAAAACGTTTATATTGTGAAACATATATCTTTTTTTCATATCCCGGACATTTCAAAAGGAGAATAGCATTATACTATTCATGGCACTGTGGATACGGACCATCTTCATTTTGTCGATGATGACGCTATTTGTTGATTTATACTATTACCTGTTGCATTGCATAGTCATCTGTATGAGTATTTTTCAACACAGGACTCGGGTATGAAAGTGAAAAACAAAGAACGATAGCTATCAGAGCTCTGCTATCGGAGAATTTTATGATATGTAGAGGGGATGAAAAAGGCAAAACTCATCCCCAGAAATGTTTTTGACGCGGTCGCCCGTCGCCGGATTCTCTTAAATATTTACTTCCAAAAGTAATCTCCTTGTTCCGTTCGTAAATAAAAATCGTAAGAGATGACCAGTCGAAATGCGTTCCCGTTCTTCTGCTTAAGAGCAGGCAACAATCTCCAAGACGAATCCGGCTACCGAAACGATAGTTTTCTTCCTCACCGAGTCTTGAAAAAGGATATATCACCGCTTCAAGACTCAGTTTCATCCATACGAAATCTTAATAAGTTCCTAAAAGATCGACCTCGATTTGAATGGAGGCATTTGCTACATCGACCTTCTCGGAGAGAGAGTTGACCTCTTTTTCCAAGGAATCTCTTTTTTCACGCATCAGTTCCTCGTTGAGCACACCATAACGAACGACACCGACTCCCGTTTCGACCTTACTGTATTCTCTATCTAAGGAGTATTGGACCTGATAGAGCACGGAACGTTTGATACGCACTTCTTCAAGCACCTCATAGATGGTACGACCTTCCATCTTGTTTTCATTGTTTGCAAGGCTGAGTGCACTTTTCAACCTTACGATGTCTTCGGAAAGCACATCGATCTCGTCGAGGTCCTTCCTCATTTGCTCTTCCTTGGTTTTATCCGCCGTATCCTTGCCATTGACTGCAAGCGGAACAACGTATTGACCGGTAAGAAGAGAAGTCAACTGCGTCTGTTTCTTCGTCAAATTCGATATCAAAAAAATACATTGTTGTAATGTGATCTTCATATTAAACCTCCCCGAAACGATCTCTATTCCGATCTTCAATGCGGTATTTGCTTAACTTTATACCCTCTGTCTTTATTATTCTTCCTCACTCGCTTCAATCTTGGCAAAGGATGCTATAGCCTTATCTTCCGAGGTCTTCATCAGACGGACTCCGCTGGTTACCCTGCCGAGTACGGAGATATCCTTCGCCGACATACGGATCAGGGTACCGTCGGTATTGATGACCATAATTTCATCCTCGTCCGCTATGATCTTCGCTCCTATAATTTCTCCCGTCTTCGTCGTGATCTTATAGGTCTTGGAGCCCTTTCCTCCCCTGCTCTGAACGTTGTATTCACTAATCGGAGTCCTCTTTCCGTAACCTCGCTCCGAGATAATCAACAGATCCTTGTCATGTTCGGTTACGAGCATGGACACAATTTCATCGCCCAGATCGAGTCTCATCGCCCGAACTCCACGAGCGGTACGTCCCATATCTCTGACTTCCTTCTCATCGAAGAGAATGGCCTTGCCCTGACGCGCTACGCAGAGGATGTTCTGTTCTCCGTCGGTCAAAGCGACTCCGATCAAACTGTCACCTTCATCGAGGGAAATTGCAATCAAGCCGTTTCTGTCACTCTTTTGGAACTGATCCAAACGTGTCTTTTTGATGATGCCCAGTTTGGTGCACATCAAGACATAGTGGGCATTATCCCGATCGTCCTTGAAGGACAGGGCACTTGTGATCTTCTCGCCCTCATCCAGCGGCAGGAGGTTGACGATGTTGGTCCCCTTCGCCGTCCTTGAGGACTCGGGGATCTCATAGGCATTGAGCCTGTATATCCTTCCTCTATCGGTAAAAAAGACCAGCTTGCTGTGGTTGGTTGTAAGAAGAAGGGTTTCGACAAAGTCCTCATCCCTCGTCGACATGGAAGAAATCCCCTTGCCTCCTCTCTTCTGGGTCTTGTAGGTATCGATCGCCACACGCTTGATATAACCCAAATGAGTCAGTGTGACAGTCACTTCATCGTCGGAGATCATATCCTTGATATCGATCTCCTCATAGGCATCGATAAAGTCCGTCCTCCTCTTGTCGGCATACTTGTCTTTGATCTCCAGCAATTCTTCCTTGATAATGCTCTTGAGCAGGATGGGGTCGGAGAGGATCCTTCGGTAGTAGGCGATTTTCTCCTCCAAGTCCTTCTTCTCCTCGAGAAGTTTCTCCCTCTCCAAACCTTGGAGTCTTCTAAGCTGCATATCGAGGATGGCGCGCGCTTGAGCTTCGGACAGAGCAAACCGCTCCATCAGTTTTTCCATTGCATCGTTGTAAGCCGAACGAATCACGCGGATGACCTCGTCGATGTTATCGATGGCGATCAGCAGCCCTTCGAGCAAGTGCACACGATTGAGAGCCTTGTTCAGATCAAACTCCGTCCTTCTGGTAATCACATCGACCTGATGCTTGAGATAGAGGCGAAGGATCTGCTCTAAGGAAAGGATCCTCGGCTCGTTGTCGACAAGCGCCAACATAATGATCGAAAACACCTGTTGCAAGGAGGAGTATTTGAAGAGCTGATTCAATACAATCTCAGCATTGACATCTCTTCTAAGCTCAATCACGATCCTGATTCCCTTGCGGTTACTTTCATCTCGGATATCCGTGATCCCTTCGATCTTCTTGTTCTTGGTCAGGTCGGCGATCTTCTCTACCAACCTCGCCTTATTGATCTGATAAGGGATCTCCGTAACGATAATACGGCTCTTGCCGTTACTCATCTCTTCGATCTTGGTCTTTGCCCTCTGAATGACCTTGCCCCTTCCGGTCCGATAGGCCTCATACATGGAGTTCTTGCCCATAATATAAGCTCCTGTCGGAAAATCCGGCCCCTTGATGTGTTTGAGAATGTCCTTGAGCTCCGCCTCCGGATTGTCGATGATCTCACAGACTCCGTCGATGACCTCCCCCAAGTTGTGAGGAGGGATCGAGGTCGCCATGCCGACCGCAATTCCGTTGGAACCGTTGACCAGAAGATTGGGATACCTCGCAGGAAGGACCGCGGGTTCTTCCAAGGATTCGTCATAGTTCGGCATAAAATCGACCGTCTCCTTGTCCAAGTCGCGAAGCATCTCCATTGCCAGTTTCGCCATCTTCGACTCCGTGTAACGCATCGCCGCCGCACTGTCCCCGTCGATCGAACCGAAGTTTCCGTGCCCGTCGACCAGGGGATAACGGATCGAAAAATCCTGAGCCATCTTAACCATGGTTTCATAAACCGCCGCATCTCCGTGCGGATGGTACTTACCGAGTACATCTCCGACAACGGTGGCAGACTTACGATAGGCCTTATCGGGTGTCAGTCCGTTCTGCCCCATACTGAAGAGGATCCTTCTGTGCACGGGTTTCAGGCCATCCCTTACATCGGGAAGCGCCCTTCCTACAATAACACTCATCGCATATTCAATATAGGAGTCTTCCATCTCTCTCCGGATGTCAATATCTATGATCTTGTCTTTATTTTCCACTCAAGTCCCCCCTATATATCCAAATTCTTAACATACTTCGCATTCTTGTTGATAAACTCTCTTCGAGGCTCCACCTTATCTCCCATCAACATCGAAAAAGTATCGTCCGCTCCCGAGAAGTCCTCCACCGTAACCTTGAGCAAGGTCCTGGTGTCCGGATTCATGGTCGTCTCCCACAGCTGCTCCGGATTCATTTCTCCAAGACCTTTGTAACGCTGGATCTTGGGTTTAATTCCGTCGCCGAACTCCGCAAGCTTCTCCTGCAGTTCTTCCTCCCTGTATGCATAGACCTCCTTCTTACCCCTGTAAATCTTGTAGAGGGGAGGTTGAGCGATGTAAACATAGCCCTTCTCGATCAAAGGCTTCATATAACGGAACATAAACGTCAAAAGAAGGGTTCGGATATGAGCTCCGTCGACATCGGCATCGGTCATAATCACGATCTTGTGATAGCGAAGCTTCTCTTCATCGAACTCGTCCCCGATTGAACAGCCGAAGGCGGTAATCATATTCTTGATCTCATCCGAAGACAGGATCTTATCAAGTCTTGACTTCTCCACATTGAGGATCTTTCCTCGAAGAGGAAGGATCGCCTGAGTCTTTCGCTCCCTGCCCTGTTTTGCACTTCCTCCCGCCGAGTCTCCCTCGACAAGGTAGATCTCGGAGAGGGCGGGGTCTTTCTCGCTGCAATCCGCAAGTTTGCCGGGAAGAGAGGTCGACTCGAGGACGCTCTTGCGTCTGGTCAGCTCCCTCGCCTTTTTTGCCGCTTCGCGTGCAGTTTTTGCCCTGAGAGCCTTGTCAAGAATGATCCTCGTCGTCTGCGGATTTTCCTCCAAATATGCCCCGAAGTACTCGTTGAGGAAGGACTCTACAACCGAACGCACCGGAGGATTGCCCAGTTTCGTCTTGGTCTGTCCCTCGTACTGCGGATCAGGCAACTTGATGGATACGATGGCGGTCAGACCTTCCCTGACATCCTCGCCGATCAACGATTCTTCCTTGTTCTTGAGCAGGTTGGACTTCTTGATATAGTCGTTGATGGTCCTGGTCAAAGCACTCTTGAACCCGATCAGGTGCATACCGCCTTCCACCGTATTGATATTGTTTGCAAAGGAATAGATGTTCTCCACATAGGCATCGGTGTACTGCATGGCAATCTCCACCGAATACTCGTCAATCCTCTTTTCCAAGTAGATCACATCGCTGTGAATCGGTGTCTTATTCTTATTCAAAAACGCGACAAATTCCTGCAAACCTCCAAGATAATAGAAGGTATTCTTTTGTTCGCTTCCCCTTCTCTTGTCCTCAAGTACGATTGAAATTCCCTTGTTGAGGAAGGCAAGTTCTCGGAGTCTGTACTCCAAAGTCTCGTACCTGTACTCCACTTCGTCGAAAATCTCAGGGTCGGGAGTAAACTCGATCATGGTACCCGTCTCATCCGTCTCACCGATCTCCCTCAAATTTCCTTGAGAGATTCCCCGCTTGAACTCTTGAAGATAGATTTTGCCATCGCGTTTGACCGTCGCCTTAAGCTGAGTCGAAAGAGCATTTACGACCGAAACTCCGACACCGTGAAGACCTCCGGAGACCTTGTAACCTCCCTTACCGAACTTTCCGCCGGCATGCAGGACCGTCAGCACCGTTTCCACCGTAGACTTGCCTGTCTTGGGATGGATTTCGACCGGGATCCCCCTTCCGTCGTCAATCACCTTGATCGAACCGTCCTCCTCGATCGACACATAGATGTTTTGACAATATCCTGCCAAGGCTTCGTCGATCGCATTGTCGACCACCTCATATACAAGGTGGTGCAAGCCCTTTGTTCCGGTGGAACCGATATACATTCCCGGCCTCTTCCTTACCGGCTCCAAGCCCTCCAGCACTTGGATCTGCTCAGCTCCGTATTCCGTTATCGCCTGTTCCTTCTTCGTCATCCTAACCTCCTGATTTTATCCTTTGGCGTAGCCGCCCTCTTATCGTCATCGACAGTCCTTTATGAACCTTTCAAATCTTTTATCCCGACACACTGCCATATCTCCTGCAAAAACGCTATACCCCATTTTCACATAAACGTTTTTGAGCCCCTCCCTTTCACGACTCTCCCACATTCTGTAAAGCGATGTCGAATGTACGCGACCTCGCTGTAGTACTATTATCTGTTAAAATTGACAGATTGAATGTCTTGGAGTATAGAACCTTGCGAATTGTTCTTCGTGAATAGTAATTTCTATCGGAGAATAGCATACGGTATTTCCCTATGCCTTTGTATACGGTTGATAAGGTTCAAACCGAAAACTCATCCCGCTCCCTGTTTGAATGAACCTTTATAGTTCTCCCTCGATCACGGATTCGGTCTGTATCACCCTGCCCTCTTCCACACGAAACACCCTTCCTTCAAACTCAAAACTCTCCGCCGTCGTCAAAAATACCTGTGTATTCTTGACGTACTCAAGCAACATCTTCTGTCTTTGCACGTCGAGTTCACTGAAGATATCGTCCAACAGCACGATGGGATACTCGTCGAACAGCTGATGCATAAGGGTAATCTCCGAAAGCTTCAGAGAAATTGCCGCACTCCTCTTCTGACCTTGAGAACCGAAGTGACGAATGTCCATCTCTCCTATCTTCAAGGCGATATCATCCCTGTGGACACCCCTGGTCGTATTGCCCTTGAGCACATCCTGCTCCATCGCTTCTCTCAAAACCGAAAGATAGTCCTGCACTGTATCCGCACTCACATTCGCCTCATACTCCACATTGAGCTCCTCCTTTCCGGAAGAGATCGTTCGATGGATCTCCTTGGCGATCGTGCGGATCTGCTCAAGAAACATCCGTCTCATCTCCATCACCTCATAACCGAACTGCGCCAGCTGCTCGGTATAGATATCGACCATCACCGAAGAACCTTCCTCCTTGAGCAGAAGATTCCTGCGTTGAAGCACCTTATAGTAATCGGACAGAACACGGTAGTAACGAGGCTTGATCTGTGAAATCTCTCGATCCAGAAAAAGCCTTCTCTCCTTGGGCCCGTCTTTGATCAGTTTTAAATCATCGGGGGAAAACACTACGATATTGATCACTCCAAAGAGATCCTGGAGCTTGTCGATCGGCATGGAATTGATCTTTACAGCTTTTTTTATCTTCTTGCCCAGCTTGATATCGATGCTGTACTCGCCCTTGTTGCTGTAAGTATCGGCGATCACATTGGCATCTTCTTGCCCGAAAGCGATCATATCGGCATCTCTCGTCGTTCGAAAGGATCTTCCCACCGACAAGAGCGAAATCGCCTCCAGCAAATTTGTCTTGCCCTGCCCGTTCGAGCCGAAAAAAATATTGGCTCCCTTATCAAAGCAAAGACTGAGCTTCTCGTAATTTCTGAAATCCTTAAGTTTCAACCCTCGAAGCAACATCCTCTTACTCCTATTTTACAACTACGACCTCTCCATCCAGTTCGACCCGATCTCCCGATCGAAGTTTCCTTCCTCTTCTGGTCTCCACCTCGCCATTGACCCGTACCTCCTCGCTCATCACCCTGAGTTTCGCTTCTCCTCCGGTCGATACGAGATTGGACAGCTTCAAAAGCTGGTCGAGTTTGATGTAGTCCGTATTGATCTTAATAAAGTGTTCCTTCATTCGTAACTTCCTTTTCTTTATAATAAAAAATATGATACCCTAGTATTGTATCATATTTTTAGGTTTATTTCATTATTATTTTCAATTCCGTACCCATCTATGAAAAAAAATCAAAAATGAAATTATGATAGATTTTTTGCCTTATAAAAAGAAATTGTAAAAAATTTGAGTTTTTCTCTTCAAGGAACCCTTGCACAAAGATACAGTATGATCCTAGAGTTTTTCAAAAAAGACCGAAACCTCTCGAAGAAAGAACCTGTGCCTGTGTCCATTGCATAAAAAACGTTTTTACTTGCTCTTCAAACGATGGAATCCTATAACCGGATACTCACTATCAACTCCCTTAAGCAAGCTCCAAGGCAATCTCCATCATTGCGGTAAAACTCTTCTGTCTCTCCTCAGGCGTTGTCTTCTTCTCAAAGTGGAAGGAATCCGACACCGTAAGAATCGTAAGAGCATTGACCCCGGCATACTTGGCATTACAGTAAAGGGCATAACTCTCCATCTCGACCGCCAAGACTCCCATCTTCTCCCACTTCTTCCATTCATCCGGACTTGCAGAGTAGAAGATATCCGATGTGAACACATCTCCCACAACGACGGGGATATTCTTGGAATCTGCAACCTTCTTCGCCTTTTCGAGCAACTCATAGGACGCCGTCGCCGAGAACGTTCCGTTCAGCTGATACTGACTTGCAAAATTGGAGTCCGTCGAAGAACCCATGGCGAGGATGATATCAAACAGCTTCAAATCCTTGCTGTACGAACCGCAGGAACCGATACGGATCAAATTCTTCACTCCATAGGTGTGGATCAACTCATAACTGTAAATCCCGATCGAAGCACAACCCATCCCCGTACCCATGACCGAAATCCGTTTGCCCTTGTAGGTTCCCGTGTAACCGAACATATTTCGAACCGCATTGAACTGCTCGGCATCCTCAAGAAAATTTTCTGCAATATACTGCGCTCTTAAGGGATCTCCCGGTAACAATATCGTCTCCGCGATCTGTCCCGCAACCGCGTTGTTATGTGGTGTAGACATAGTTCCAACTCCTTTTTTATCCTTGTTTCAAAATGACCTTCGGACCTTCTTCGACAGAACAAGACCCCGCATTGCGCAAAATCCTCTTGTATCGACCCCGATCCGTACTTCTATTATGCACTATTTTTTCCCTCTTGGCAAATAGGGAAGAACGACTTGTACCAACTTTAGCTATAGAACCTGTAATACCGTTCTCCGTTTGAAATTCCCGATATAAAGAAGATCCAAAAAACAATTCGGAGGATTATAGTTCAAAGCATTCAACCCGTCAATTCCAAGGCAATGACGCATAATTCGAAAAATCGGCAATAAGATCAATGTGATACTGCCCTCTTCCCCGTCTTTTACAACCCTCCTCTTTTCTCCCTTTGTCCCCTCGTTATCCCTCAAACTTTCCTCTTTTCTGCCTTATCTTGAAGTTTGGAACGTTACAAAATCGGGAATACATATGGTGAATATAAACACATAGACCGATGGAGGAACCTTGCAATGAACATAAGACTGGTACCGCTCTCCTGTGAATACAAAGACCAACTCTTCGATATGTTGGAAGAGTGGAAGAAGGATATAGAAGAGAACAAAACCAACCGTTCTCCTTCCGCAATCTTCAGAGAAGATTTCCATAACTTTGACCACTATATGAACGAACTGGAAACAAAAGAAGAAATACCGGGCATACGTGTTCCCGATACAATACTGTTTTGCTTGGATGTCGACCGAAACATCTTTGTGGGAGCAGTCAATATCAGACACTACTTGAATGAAGATCTCCTGTATACCGGAGGGCATATCGGAAACGGAGTTCGCCCGAGCGAAAGGCGCAAGGGTTATGCGACGGCTATGATGGCTCTGGCTTTACAAGAGTGCAAAAAACTTGGGATTGAACGCGTATTGATCACCTGCGACAAAAACAATATCGCCTCGGCGAAATCCATCCGAAATAACGGAGGGATCCTCGAAAATGAAGTTATGGAAGACGGAGCGATCACACAGAGATATTGGATCGACTTATAATACTATTTTTTCGATGGAAATCTCGGGCAGGAAACATAATCCCTACCGAAAAACAACTTGGAGGATAGTATGCTTCAAAGCGTTCGACCTGTCCATTTCAAATAGATAATAGCATAACCTTGAATTTTAAAACCGAGGTGATATTATGGCATCGAGCAAAGAATATTTGGATTTTATTTTGGAACAACTCTCCGACCTTGAAGACATCAGCTACCGAGCAATGATGGGTGAATACATCCTCTATTACAGGGGCAGGATCTTCGGAGGGATCTACGATGACAGGCTTCTTATCAAACCCGTGAAGTCCGCGATCGCCTATCTTTCCAACGCGGAATACCAACTTCCCTACGAGGGTGGCAAAGAAATGTTGTTGGTGGACGATGTCGATAACAGGGAGTATCTGACCGGCCTTTTGGATACCGTCTTTGACGAGCTTCCCCCTCCCAAGCCCAAGAAAAAGAAGAAGCTCTGACAGAAAGCACTCACATATTTTTCGAAAAGACGCAAAGAATATTCGTGAAAGGTCTCTCAGAGATACGATCCGTTGTTGCAGAAGGTGTAGCGATCTTCTAAAACAAATACATTCACAATCTTTATTCCCGGCGTTAAACCGATTTCGCTCCCCCCTTTTTATGAGACAGAACTTAGCATCCATATTCGGAAGAAGTTTTGTTCAAACAAGGTATTTCGGTAACATCACACGAGCACAAAGGAGACAATCATGAAATACAACGATCTGATACCGGAGCTTATCGTCTCCGACATCGAAAAATCAAAGCATTTTTACATCGATATTTTGGGTTTCCAAATCGAGTATGAACGGAGTGAGGACAAATTTGTCTTCCTGTCCCTCAACGAGATCCAACTGATGATCGAGCAGGGCTCCAAAGAAGAATTGAAAAATCTCTCCTACCCCTTCGGGCGGGGAGTCAACTTTTCGTTCGGCGTGGACAACGTAGAGGAGATTTATGAGAGGTTCAGATCCGCCGGCTATCCGATCAAGAAAGAGCTCGAGACGAGGAGGTTTCGGGTAGGAGATCTTATCATCACTCCTATGGAATTTGCCGTCCTGGACCCCGACGGCTACTATATCAGAATCACGGACTGATAGGGAGGAGACATAGGTATGTTGGAAGTTGTAATGGAACTGTTGTTGGAGTTGATTTTTGAAGGCAGTATAGAATTTATCAAGACCAGAAACCTCCCCGGATTTATAAGATATCCGTTGATTGTTTTGGTAACTCTCTTACTTATCCTAATAACTCTGATATCGATGATTATCGGATTTGTGATCATAAAAGACCATAAGGTTGTTGGAATAGTGCTTCTTTGCTCGGGAGTCTTACTGTCGATCTTCGCGATCTTAAAGTTCAGAAACAAGTTTAAAAAGAGGATCGATCTCAAAAACAAGTAAGAGTCCATCCTGACAAAGACAAAAAACGCACCCCCGTCCTCTCGCTCAATCAACCTGCAATACTTACAAACATTCAAAAAATAATAGAGTATATCGCACAACTCGAAAAATCGGTATGGAATGAACGTTATGCGAAGGATGAGACTCTTGAAATTATTGATTTGTAAATCTTTGGTATTTATAAATTCAAGAATGCATCATCAGGGGATTGCCTTTGTATGCCGCTTCCCTTACATTTTTTTGAATATGGTAAAAACATAAAGACGATAAAAGGCGACTTTCTAAAAGAAGTCGCCTTTTCAGTTGATAATTTTTATCTCTTGATTTTCGGAGTTGCCATCCGATCGAAATTCCTTCCGAAAAAACGATATGATAGACTTAAATCCTTGATAAACCATAGAATAAACATATATTATGTGACAAGTTTAAAAAAGAATAGTACAAAGTTTTACAAAAGAACCCCTGTTCTCTATTGACAAAAAAAAGAAAATAGACTACCTTTATTTTATAAAATAAACTTAAAACTTATTTATTTTTAGAATAATTAGGAGGGCTTATGTACTATATAGGAATCGACATCGGCTCAACCGCGAGCAAAGTTGTCATTATGGATGAGGATAAGCGGACCATCCTTCACAAAAAACTGATGCCGAGCGGCTGGAACAGCAAAGAGACGGGAGAATACATACAAGCATGGATCAAAGAACTGGGATACACAAGAGAAGAGGTATCGATCACAGCTACGGGTTACGGACGTGTCAGCGTTGCCTATGCGGACAGGACCATTACCGAGATTACCTGCCATGCCAAAGGTGCTTCTTTTCTTGGCAAGGATAGCATGACGGTAATAGATATCGGCGGTCAGGATACCAAAATCATCCTCCTCCAAAACGGCCTTGTCGTAGACTTTATTATGAATGACAAATGTTCCGCCGGAACCGGAAAATTCTTGGAAATCATGGCAAACAGGCTTGGACTGAGCCTTCAAGAAATGTTTCTCTTTGCCGAACAGGGGACGAAGATCCAAATCTCCTCGACCTGCACGGTCTTTGCCGAATCCGAGATTATTTCTCTGATGGGAAAAGGTACTTCTCGAGAAGACATTGCCGCAGGTGTCGTCGATTCGATCTGTTCCAAGGTAAGCGTCCTTGTCAACAAAAAACCCAGGAGCGACAGCTACTTCCTCACGGGAGGATTCTGTGACAGCACCTACGTCCTCAAAGATCTTTCCAGACGACTGCAATCTCCGGTAACCTCACACGAAGATGCCCGTTTTGCGGGAGCTATCGGGGCGGCGTTGCTCTCATGACACCCTATATCCGAAACGGTCTCATCGCCTTTGACGAACTGCCCGAGATCCGCAGGCAGGCCTATGTGGACTGCGTAATGATAAGATCGGGAGAAGACAATCTTGCAGGTATCTTCGGAACAAGGGTAAATGAGCCTCTGATCCGCTCCTTCGGTTTCAAAACGGTGCCAATCGAAGGAATAGACTCCCATATCTTTTCCTTCGGTGACTGTGAAGGCTGTGATGTCATCCGAAGTACCCTCATCTATCTCCAAACGCAAAAATGTCCCATCCTCTTTTCCTGCAACTTCTTTGTTATGGACAGATTCTGCCCGTCGATGATCGATGCCTTATCCTCCCATACCTCGAGGGACGTCATCGTCTACCAAAACAAAAATCAGCTTATCGACTGTTTGGAGAAAAAGACAAAAACAAGCTATAACCCTGTAAAACACAGGCAATGCCTTGAACTGTTCAAGCAGATACGGTCTTTGGAACAACAGTTGGAACAAAGCAGCTTAGATACAAAACAACTCTTTGAACTCAAGTTTTTTTCGAGCTACTTTGTCGATCTTAGCGAGAGGATCTCATTTCTAAAACAAGCGGTCAATTGTATCGAATATGACAAAAAGAGAACACGCAAGACCTTTTATATGATGTGTCCGGGCGGAGCCTACCAAAACCTCCCCCGAGATATAAACGGGAAGAACTATCGCCTTGTAAGAGGAAGAACTTACGCCGATGCTACCTATCCCGAATGTTTTGTTGACGCAAACTTACACTTGAGTTACGGAAAGGAAGATTAGTATGTCAGACAATCATGTTTTATGGAAAAACCTCGGTATGGACCTTGAAACCCACGATCTCCTATGCGAAGCGCTTCCCCAAGCGTTCGGAGATGTCTACCTCAGTCAGGAACACAGACCTGAAAGAATGGACTACTTCAATATGGTCGTTGCGGACATTCACGGAATCCGTCCGGCGGAACTCGTCAAATTCCAAGAAAAAGGCGGAAAAGTCGTAGGAAGTTTCTGTATCCACGTTCCCGATGAGGTCGTACTTGCAGCAGGTGCCATTGCAACCGGACTTTGCAGCGGATCTCAGTTCTGGGTACCCGGAGGCGAAAAAGTCCTTCCCACGGCGACCTGTCCCCTGATCAAAGCCTCGCTTGGAGCAAGGTTTGACAGGACCTGTCCCTTCTTTCGAATCTGTGACCTCTTCGTAGGCGAAACCACCTGTGACGGAAAGAAAAAAGCTTGGGAGATCCTCTCCGAAGACGCTCCGATGTATATTATGGACATTCCTCAGATGAAGAGGGACGAAGATTTTCTGAAGTGGGAGAAGGAAATCAAATTCTATATGAAGAAACTCGAAGAACTCACGGGCAACACCATTACCGAAGAAAAACTTCACGACGCCATCCTGACCTCCAACAACAAACGTCGTGCCCTACAGAGATTGAACTCCTTCAGAAAACTGGACAACGTTCCGATCAGCGGAAGAGATTCCCTTCTCATCCATCAGATCGCCTTCTATGACGATCCCAAACGCTTTGCACAGATGCTCAACACCCTCTGTGACGAATTGGAAGAAAGAGCAAAGAACGAGTTCTCCGTCTACAAAAAAGGAACCAAACGGATCCTTCTTACGGGAACACCTCTGTCTATTCCGAACTGGAAACTTCATCAAATCATAGAGACTTCCGGCGGAGCTGTGGTCTGTGAAGAAATGTGTACCGGAATTCGATACAGTGAAGCCCTCGTCAACGAAGAAAAGGGCTCCTTGGACGAAATGGTCAAAAACCTCTCCGACCGTTACCTCGGCAACATCCACTGTGCATGCTTTACTCCGAACCGTGCCAGAGTTGATGACATCATCCGTCTGGCACAGGAGTACAAGGTCGACGGAGTCATCGATGTAAACCTCAAATTCTGCAACATCTACGATACGGAAGGTTACTTCGTGGAAAAAGCGATGAGAGAAGCGGGGATTCCCTGTATCGGGATCGAGACCGACTACACCGATGAAGATGCCGAACAACTCAAAACGAGGATCGGGGCCTTTATCGAAATGCTCCAATAGCCATGAAGACAAAAAAATTCTATGTACTGCTGGCCAACTCCGCCCTTGCGCTCCGACTCTACCAAGAGCTTAGAGCACACTGTGTAGACTCTACCATGGCTCCCACTCCCAGAGAGGCGGACCACTGCTGCGGAGTCTGTATCCTCTATACAAAACAGGAGGACAAGAAGACCATCATGACCGTCGCCGAAGAAGCGGGGATCTGCATCGATACCTTCTACGAGTGCGAAAACACCGATGACCCCAACCGGATGAAATTCTGTTAGGGAGATACCGCATAATTCAAAAAGTCGGCATAAGATCCATTTTGTACGAAGGATGAACTTCTTAAAAATATTGATATGACAAACCTTTGTGTTTTATACTATTTTCCGTTTGAAATGCCGGGTATACAGACTTATCACTTACGAAAAAACAACTTGGATGATCCTATGCTTCGAAACGTTCAACCTGTCAATTCTGATAGATAATAGTATTATAAAGGACTCGGATATGAAAGTGAAAAATGAAGAACGGTTGTCTCTGCTCCCGAGAGCGAGATCGACTGAAAAATCGGATCCTATCTCCCTCCTCCGAACCTTTATTTTAGAGTTTGGAGTTTCACAAAATCGGGAATAAATAATATATTAGGGAAGCAGTTCACAAAGACACCAAATGATCTTCCCTTTGTTTCACAGGATATAGAAAACCTTTTAAATACACACTTTCGAGAATGGACTTGTTCAAGAAAAACTGATTTTCTCCTACCTTTTCGAATTATGCGATGTTTCTTAGGACAATATCATTCAAAAATCAGAGCACTGCCTTCCGTTCAAGTATGAACAAGTTGAGGAAAAGTTTTTGAACTACCGTATATGGAACAGGTATCAATACCGACGGACTTGGTTGAAGGTAAAACAAAGAATTCATCAAAGTCCGAGAATATTCTCTTCCGCTAAATACAAAAAACCGTTTTGGTGCCTGTAGATCACAGATCATTGATATAGGAGAAACGGTATAAAACAAGCTCAATACTTCAATTTTGAGGAGGTATCAAAATGACTTGGTACGAATATATGGTAAATGCCGCAAAACAGTCGAGATTTAATGCCGGACACTGGTTTCGATATCTTCGCAAGGTGATTTTTGAAGACCATTCTTATCTGACGGATGAAGATGTTGAACGACTGCTGGCTTGCGAAGAATTGACAAACTTTCAGAAGATCACCTTGAAATACGCGCTACAAAGCGATACACCTACACATGAATATGTCATTTCACTCAATAGGCCCGCAACACTTACAAACGTTCAAAAAATGATGGAGAAGTACAGACATGGATAAAATGAAACCTGTTTTTGAAGAATTAAATAAAGAACTGATAAAAGCAAAACTTAAGCTGACCATTATATGTGTTGGAGGCTATGTTTTGGAATATCACGGTCTACGTGCAACACAAGACGTAGATGCTTTTTACAAGGAAAGTCGGGAGATCAACGAAATTGTTGCTCAAGTAGGGGAACGATTCGGGATCAATACATTTGAAGAGCTTTGGCTCAACAACAGCGTAGCAAATATGAACAAACAGCCTCCGTTGAGTCTGTGCGAGATGTTATATGATTTCGAAAGTTTAAGCGTTTTTATTGCCCCTATCGAATATGTTCTCGGTATGAAAATGGAAAGCGCAAGAAGTCAAGACTTAAAGGATATTGCCGAAATAATCAAATACAAGCAGTTCCGATCTCCGTTTGAAACTTTTGACAACTTGAAAAAGATGGGTTTTGACCTTATTGATTTTTCTATGTTATTGGAAGGTTTCAGCTATGCCTACGGTATAGATTGGTTAGAGGAGTTTTTTACAAAAAACCAAAACAAACTAAGGGAATATTATTGATACGTTATACTAAGGCGATACCGCATAGTTCGAAAAGTCGGCATAAGGTTCATTTTGTACGAAGGATGAACTTCTTGAAAATATTGATATGACAAACCTTTGTGTTTTATAAAGCCGAAGAAAAATCGGAAGTTTGCCTTTGTGCGGTGTTTCCATAGATAAGAGTATAATACTACTATTCCTTTGAATAATGGATATCAACGATTTGCACTCTATAGAAGAGAACACGAATTTTCGTGATTGCAAAACAGATATAATCATACTTCTATCGAAGAATAGTATAATACTATTATTCCTTTGGATTGTTACTATAAACAATCTGCGACCCATAGAAGATAAAACAACTTTTTGTTGTCGAAAAATAGATCTATCCATACTTCTATTGATGAATAGTATAAATAAAGCGAGGGTTACAAAATAATTTTGTAACCCTCTTTGCATGTTTAGCTATAGGCAGGAAAATCAGAGGGACTCCCCCGTTTATCTCTACATCATATAAGCAGGCGCTAATTCCTAGATATTCAGATATTCGATCACTTGGTTTGCAAGAGACTTCGCGATATACTCCTGTGCTTCGATCGTTCCCGCACCGATATGGCAGGTAATAACGCAGTTGTCCAAGCCGAAGAGTTTGTTGTCTGCGGAAGGAGGCTCAACTTCCAATACATCCAGACCTGCTCCGCTCAATTTTCCGGAAGTAAGTGCGTTGTAGAGAGCGTCCTCATCCACGATACCTCCGCGTCCCAAGTTGAACAGATAACTTCCGTCCTTCATCATTGCAAGCTCTTTTTCTCCGATCATATGCTTGGTTTCGGGAGTAAGAGGCATATGGATGGAAAGCACATCCGCATTCTTGAGGACCTCTTCCAAACTCATCAAAGCAACACCCATCTCTTCTGCCACCTCAGGTTTCAAATAGGGATCGTAACCGATCACCTTGCAGTCAAAACCTTGGCAAAGCTGCGCAACACGTCTTCCTATCCTTCCAAGAGCCAAGATACCCACTGTCTTTCTGGTCAACAGATTTCCGGTAAAGCCCGTCTTGTTCCAACTTCCTTTTTTAACTGCATAGTTTGCCGCAGCGACCTTTCTCATCGTTGTCAACATCATGGCAAGAGCCAACTCGGATACGGAGTTGAAACTTCCGTCGGGAACATTGAATACGGCGATGCCCTTCGACTTTGCATACTCCACATCGATGTGGTTCAAGCCGATACCCGCCATTCCGATGGCCTTGAGTTTTTCGCCTGCGTCGATAAGCTCCTTGTCTACCGGAGTGTCGGATCTTACAATCAGGATCTCATAGTCCTTGATCTCGCTCTTGAGCTCATCGCGAGTCTTCTGTAAGAATACGTTTACCTCGCAATGCTCCCTCAACACCTTCAAGCCTTCTTCATTTACCTTTTCCGTTACCAAACACTTCATTTCTATATCCTCCTTAAACTAATACATATACTTATGTAACACAAAATTACTGAAAAATGCCACTTCCAAAATGACATTGTCTTCATTATAACATATTTATCCGTTCCGTCAAATCGTATTTCGGATATTATTGCTGTTTTTTCAGAAAAATCAGTACAAACTCCAAAACCATTTGAAGACCGATATACTTCAAAGTGTTCAACTTGTCAATTTTAATAAGTTTTATATTACACATCTTTTAAAATTATGAAATATAAATGTGAACTATGTAACAGAGAGACTTGCAGGAAACCATCCCACAAGCCCCTCCCGGCTTTTCTTAAATCTTGTTTCAATAACTCTCTATCCCATCAGAATGATGCAAGTACAAACCAAAACTTGCAATCTGAATCCTGTATAAGCGGATGTAAGAGTGTTCTATTTTGTAATTGAGATGCTCTTTGTAGAAGGATCCCACTTCACTTCACTGCGAAGTCCAAGTTCCTTCAACGCACGTTGAATATCTGTAAGAGGAAGAAGTACCCTATTGTTTTTCGTCATCATAGGTGCACTCAACTTACGTTCTTTTCCGTTGATTTTCATCGTCTGTTTTCCAAGAGTAAGCTCGATCTTGTTTTTGTTGTACTCCAAGATTGTCGTTTTAGCCTTTGGATTGTAAGATACCCCTACACCCAACAGCTCCGCCATCATCCTCGTGGGAATCATAGTTCTTCCCTTGTAGATCATTGGAGTGACATCGATCTTCTTGGTAACGGTTTTACCATTTTCTACCACCTGGTAGTTCGCCGAACCGATTTTAAGCGTAATTAAAGTATGGACCGGTTTATCTTCAGTTACTCTGTCAGACCAGTCTTTGGAAGAACCTTTATCACTTTGGGGTACGAAAGGACTTTTTTCGTCCTTCTTTGGAGAAGGAATCTCCCTATCTTCCTTGTCCTCCTTATCCTTCTTACCGGAACTGTTTCCACCTGTTGTTATCCATAGAGCCAAAACTTCGGTATCCTCTGTAATTGTAATGCTGTCTCCTACGTTCTTCTTTACTCCATTCACAGACCAACCGTCAAACACATATCCGCTCGGTGCTCCGAAGGTGTTCGCAGGAAGGGTAATGGAACTTCCTGTCAAAACACTTGTTACGATATCCGCACCCGTACCTCCGTTCGCCTTGTAAGTTACACTAACATTGGTAGCCGTGCTCTTCCACAGAGCGAGAATAACTGTATCCGATATAATCGTAATGCTGTCTCCTACATTCTTCTTTACTCCATTCACAGACCAACCGTCAAACACATGTCCGCTCGGTGCTCCGAAGGTGTTCGCAGAAAGGGTAATGGAACTTCCTGTCGAAACACTTGTTACGATATCCGCACCCGTACCTCCGTTCGCCTTGTAGGTTACACTAACATTGGTAGCCGTGCTCTTCCACAGAGCGAGGATATCCGTGTCCGACATAATCGTAATGCTGTCTCCTACATTCCTCTTTACTCCATTCACAG
>NZ_JBHSHL010000059.1:0-17180 GCF_042652965.1 Filifactor villosus | reverse complement strand
CGATCGAGGACTTGATCCAAAGGAGAGAAGATGTTATGCAGTTTTGATGGTACAATCCATCAGAGTAAGACAGGAAAGAAATTGCCTGAAAGCGTAGCAAAAAGCTTGACAAAACAGGTAGATACTGGTATTATATAGCAGTACTCAGGAAATGAAAGTCAAATTTTTTGAGACAACTTCGTTAAGAAGAAATCTAACGAGATTATCGCTAAACGCACAACAAAGTATTTGCAAGCATTTTTAGATAAGTTCAAGGCGGGCGATGAGGAGCAAGTGAGCGTACTCGGATGTACGTGATCGAAGCGACGAAGAAGCCTAACCAAGAAATTGCTAAAAAGTGCAAAGGAGCTTGTTGCAAGTATTTTAGAGCAGATTCGAAGTGAGCAGAGGAGAGAAGGAAGGAGCGTATATAGACATACGTGACTGACTGAACGACGATAGCGAACAAGAAGATGCCTAAAAGACGCAGTAACAAGGAATATGGTTACAATAGAGTAAGAGATACACCTGTTCCCATTCCGAACACAGAAGTTAAGCCTTACATCGCTGAGGATACTTGGAGTGCAGACTCCCGGGAAAGTAAGTCGTAGCCAATTGCATCGTAAGATGCACGTAAATAATAAGAAATGTTCCGAAGTAGCTCAAAGGTGGAGCACTCGACTGTTAATCGATAGGCTGTGGGTTCGAATCCCACCTTCGGAGCCATTTTTTAGCCGAAGTGGCGGAACTGGCAGACGCACAGGACTTAAAATCCTGCGGTTAGAGATAATCGTACCGGTTCGATTCCGGTCTTCGGCACCATAAGTATCGCGGAGTGGAGCAGTTGGTAGCTCGTCGGGCTCATAATCCGAAGGTCAGAGGTTCAAGTCCTCTCTCCGCAACCAGTGGCCTCTTGGTCAAGCGGTTAAGACACCGCCCTTTCACGGCGGTAACAGGGGTTCGATTCCCCTAGAGGTCACCACTTTCTTTTATATAATCATGGGATCATAGCTCAGCTGGGAGAGCACCTGCCTTACAAGCAGGGGGTCATAGGTTCGAGCCCTATTGGTCCCACCAAATAAACGGCTCGGTAGTTCAGTTGGTTAGAATGCCAGCCTGTCACGCTGGAGGTCGAGGGTTCGAGCCCCTTCCGAGTCGCCATTTATTTGATTGTTTCCAATTCCATATATAGTATGCTGGCATGGCTCAACGGTAGAGCAGCTGATTTGTAATCAGCAGGTTGTAGGTTCGATTCCTATTGCCAGCTCCATTTATTGCGGATGTGGCGGAATTGGCAGACGCACTAGACTTAGGATCTAGCGCCATGTGCGTGGGGGTTCAAGTCCCTCCATCCGCACCACTTAAGTTTATAATATGAATGCGGAAGTGGCTCAGTGGTAGAGCATCGCCTTGCCAAGGCGAGGGTCGCGGGTTCGAATCCCGTCTTCCGCTCCAAATGATCGATGCGTGCCTGTAGCTCAGCTGGATAGAGCAGTGGCCTTCTAAGCCACGTGCCAGGGGTTCGAGTCCCTTCAGGCACACCATCATTTTATTGGGGATTAGCCAAGTCGGTAAGGCACATGACTTTGACTCATGCATTTCGTAGGTTCGAGTCCTGCATCCCCAGCCATGACCTATTAGCTCAGTCGGTAGAGCACCTGACTTTTAATCAGGGTGTCCCGCGTTCGAGTCGCGGATAGGTCACCATTTTTATTGGAGAGGTGTCCGAGCGGTTTAAGGAGCTGGTCTTGAAAACCAGTGATTCAGAAATGGACCGTGGGTTCGAATCCCACCCTCTCCGCCAGTTCTGCATAATGCCCAGATAGCTCAGTCGGTAGAGCAGAGGACTGAAAATCCTCGTGTCGGTGGTTCGATTCCGCCTCTGGGCACCATGAAATGTGGCGGCATAGCTTAGTTGGTTAGAGCGTTCGGTTCATACCCGAAAGGTCATAAGTTCGAATCTTATTGCCGCTACCACTTTTTTGGGGCCTTTAGCTCAGTTGGTTAGAGCGCCCGGCTCATAACCGGTAGGTCCGGGGTTCGAGTCCCTGAAGGCCCACCATGAATTAGATGGTCAGAACATATTGGTGGACGCCTTTCTTTTTTTTAAATATGGTGGGTATAGCTCAGTTGGTTAGAGCGCTAGATTGTGGCTCTAGAGGTCGTGGGTTCGATTCCCACTATTCACCCCATATTTGTGGCGACATAGCCAAGTGGTAAGGCAGAGGACTGCAACTCCTTTATCATCGGTTCAAATCCGGTTGTCGCCTCCAATTAGAGCTCTTTCAGTATATCTTTATCTGTAAGAGCTTTTTTCTTAAGTTTTATTTTTTGCACCCGTAGCTCAGGGGATAGAGCTGCAGTTTCCTAAACTGTGAGTCGGAGGTTCGAATCCTTTCGGGTGCACCATTGAAAAGACATCTTTATCTAAAGATGTCTTTTTCTGTATTAGGGAGATATCTAATAAATTGAAAATCGGCATAATACTACTATTCTTTTGAATAGCGGATATAAACAATCTGTGAGCCATAGAAGACAACATAGTTTTTCGTCATCGAAAAATAGATATATCCACATTTCTATTGAAAAATAGTATAAGACCACTTTTGCACGAAGGATGAAGTTTTTGGAATTCTTGATTTGACAAAGCTTTAGTATTTTATTAACCGGAGTGAAAATCATAAATTTGCCTTTGTGCGCTCTTTGCTTAGGCTCCTCTATCATAACGTTAACCGTCAAAATGTAAGAAATCCGGAACGGATGATTTTTGACAATAAGTTGATCTCATACTTCATAAAATCCAATGACATAGATTTAGTGTAAACGCTGAAATATGTCCTTCCCTTTACAAACTTGGATTTTAGGCTAAAATATTTTGATAAAATCTTTTATTTGAGATATACTTGAGTGTAGACAACTTCAATCCGTTTGTGATACTCTTTGAACTCTTGACTCAATAGCTGTATTTTATTGGGGAGGCAATGATTTTTTGTTTGTGGTTGTGAACGCTTTTACACCTCAGCGGAGAATAGTATGAACATATCGGGTTGGAAAAATTTTTAGACTGAAAGGATGGTAGAATGAAAACCTCACAAAAAAAACTTTTTAAGCTCTCCATAGTTTTTCTTTGTCTTTCTCTTTTTTTAGGGAGCTTCTCCTACGCGACAAAAGAAGAGACCAAGCCTTTGAAGGGGATGACGGTCGGTATAGATCCGGGTCATCAATTGAAGGGTAACAGCAAGAAGGAGCCTATTGCTCCAAATTCTACTAAGATGAAGGCGAAGGTGACTTCCGGTACCACAGGACGATTTTCTAAGGTGCCGGAGCATGTTTTGAACCTTCAAGTGGGTTTGAAACTTAAAGAAAAATTGGAGTCTATGGGCGCTACTGTTGTAATGACCAGAGAAAAGGCGGAAGTGGATATCAGTAATATCGAAAGGGCGAAGATTTGTAACGAGGCGGACTGCGATATGGTACTCCGATTACATGCGGACGGTGCGGACGATAGTAAGATAAACGGCTACAGTATCTTGGTACCTTCGGGTAAGTATACGGAGAAGATCCAAAAAAAGAGTACTTCCTTTGCAAAGATCTTGGACAAGAAAATTGCGCATAACTGTGGGGAGATCAAGTCCAGAGGGCTGTCAAAGCGTTCGGATATCACCGGATTTAACTGGTCGAAAGTTCCCGTTATTATCTTGGAAATGGGCTTTATGTCAAACAAGAAAGACGATAAGATCATGCAGACGGAAGAGTATCAAAAGAAACTTGTTTCGGCTGTGGCAAGTGCTTTGATCGAATATAAGAATCAGAAATAAAGTATTATACTACTATTCTTTTGAATAGTGGATATAAACAATCTGTGAGCCATAGAAGACAATATAGTTTTTCGTCATCGAAAAATAGATATATCCATACTTCTATTGAAAAACAGTATTACACATATCGAGTCGTTCCTGATAGGGCGACTCTTTTGTTTGTCCGCCGGCAAGTTGGTGGAAAAACGGTGGAATATATTAGGGTTTCTTTACTTAATTGAATATATGCTTTATACTACTAACTATAATCAGAATTTTCCGTGGAATATGTAATGGGTATGGACTATATTCCCGCTGTTGTACCTTCTGTTGAGACGGCAACATTGAGCCTCTATAGCGTTTATGATTACAGGCGGATCATAAGTTGAGCGAAGGAATGATTGTTGATATCATCGAGGATTGTTTTGATATCGGAAGACATCCTTGTCGATAGAATAAACTATTGAGATATGGAAAGTGAGGAGTTGCAATGCCAAAAAAGTATGAAACTGACATAACGCAAAATAAGGACTACAAGAAACTGGTCGCAAATCTCAAGGAGAAGATTGCGGACAATCAGTTTAAGGCGGCACTGGAAGTGAATTATCAACTCTTGGACTTGTACTGGTACTTCGGTCGGGAGATCGTATCCAAGCAAAAGAAACATTTTTGGGGGAAGGAATTCATTCCTGCTCTCTGTAAGGATTTGGAAGAAGAGTTCCCCGATATGGAGGGTTTTTCCATCCAAAGCATAAGAAATTGGTATAAGATGCACAGCGCGGAGGAAATCTCGTCAAAGGTTACGGAGAAGTTGGAAGATGTGGAATCCCTGATTACAAGTATTCCTTGGGAGCATAACCTGAAGATTATGAGTAAGTGCCAAAACGTGGGGGAGGCTCTTTTTTATACAAAGGAGACCATCTCGAACGAATGGAGTCCCGATGTGTTGGAGAATCGAATCGACAGCGGTTTGTATGAACAGGGAGGGGATGCGGTCTTTAATTTCGATCAAAGGCTTCCCAAGGAGAATACAGAGTTTGCAAGAGGGTTTTTGAAAACTCCGTGTAAGATTGACCTTCTTCCTAAAACCAAGGATATCGATGAGGATGACGTTGAGACATTGATCGCAAAAAAAGTGGTTGAGTTGTTTTTGGAACTCGGCGGTTTTTCTTATATTGGGCAAAAGGTCGCCTTGAAGGTAGGACAAAGAGAGTTTTTTGCGGACTTATTATTCTATCATGTAAAACTTCATTCTTATGTGGTGGTCCAAATTAAAATGGAGGACTTTAAACCTGAATTTATAGGAAAGCTGAGTTTCTATGCTTCGGCCATCGATAGGGATATCAAGACGGAGAGGGACAATCAGACCATAGGGATTCTGATCTGCAAAAGCAAGGACAATCTTATTGCACAGTACTCCCTCGACGGAGTCAGCCAACCCATAGGCATTAGTGAATATGAAATCGGAGAAGCTTTGGAGGAAAAACTGAAATCGGATACAGAGGATTGAAAAAGAGGGGACAAACTTCAGGCAGATGTTTGAAGTTCTGTCCCCCTTATTGTATGGATAGTTTGTTCAGCTTCCATACAATTCTTCGAGAGAAGTATGGCTGTATCCACGTCTGCAAATACAAAAATCTACCTGATCGCCCGTAGAATAAAGGGTGTTGATACCGGCAGATATCAGTTTCAGGATCTGTCTTTATCCGACTTCCAATCGTAGACTTCGCTCAAGGCAAAGATTCGGTGTTCCCTGTGTCCTGTCACGGTCTGTGCATGAAAGAGACTGCTTAAGATAGCTTCTTCCGTACATTCGACCACGGCGGAAAACACAGGGTCAAGTTTGGAATCGGAAAGCGCAGTTATGGTTTGAAGTGACTCTTCATTCTCGTGGATAATCCGATTGGCGGTAGAGAAGGCAATGGCGATATCTCCACTTCCATGACCGCTGTAAGATCCTGTTCGGGCAAGACCGTGAACAGTTCTCTTGGCAAGACGTTGCAACTGATTGTGCATCAGGGGAAGGTCGGTGGCAAGTATGATCATGATCGAACCTTTGTCCGCCTCCCGATAAGCGTTTTTCTTCCTTTCCAAGGCTTCAAGGGTCTCTTCTCCGACCTTGCGACCGTGGATCAAGAGATGGCCCGCCTCCCCAAAGTTGTTCAGTACAAGCACTCCCATCGTATAGGTGTGTTTGTCTATGAGGATACACCTGGAAGAAGAGCCTATTCCTCCTTTGAGTCCCATACATACCATTCCCCGGCCGGCTCCCACCGAGCCTTCCTCAAAGGAGGAAGACGATGCTTCGATGGCGGAGAGGACATCCTCCTCTTTTACGTTCATCCCTCGGATATCGTTGAGATAGCCGTCGTTGCATTCTCCGATTACACAGTTGACCGTGCCGGCTCTGCCTCCGATATCTTCATGTTTGGAAAGCATATACTTCGTCGTTGCACAAAGAGCGGTACCTACCGAAAGTGTGTTGGTCAAGACAATTGGACTCTCCAAGGTTCCAAGTTCATCGAGCTGTACAAGTCCGCAGGACTTTCCGAAGCCGTTGATCACATAACTTGCACAGATAAGTTTCTCGTGAAACAAATCTCCCCGGTGGGGAAGGATGGCGGTAACACCTGTCTGGACTTCTTTGTTGTCCAAGGTGGTATGTCCGACAAGAACTCCCTTGACATCCGTGATAAGGTTGCGTTCCCCTGTCGGAAATCTTCCCTGTCTGTAGTGTTGCGGTAATCCCATAATGAGGGCCTCCTTTTTTTGAATATAATACTATCATCCATTAAAATTGTCCGGTCGTGAAATTTTGAATTCTACGATTACTCAAAATGTTTTCGACAAACATATACTGTCCGCCTGACATTTTAAACGAAGAATAGTATAAGTGTTGTATTTTGATTTGTTTAAAGTGTCGACGGTCTGCATTTCATCAGTATTGACACCGCTCTTCTTTTCATCCTTGTTCGGATGACTTTTCTTTTACAAACCATCGGTCGTTTTTTGCACTTATACCGTTCCTGAAGGTGCGGTATCTCAATCCAAGAAAGTATAAAACGGCCTTTTGTGAATTGTAAGACGGCTATTTTCAAACTTCGATCAAAGAATAGTATTAAAAAAACACCGGACAGAGGAACATCGTTCTGTTACTGTTGTGCTACAGGAGATAGAGGTATTGTAAAATCAACGTTTCCAAACACTCTATTCTTCGTGTGAAATAGAATTTACCGTGTTTTTGAGGATTATACGGTATCATCCTTGACTTGCACAAAGACCTGCAAGATAGCCTGTCGAAAAAGCGATCTGAAGGTTGTATCCTCCCGTCAAGGCATCCAGATCCAGACATTCTCCCGCAAAGTAGAGGTTTTTGATTCTCTTGGTTTCCATGGTGGAAGAAGACACTTCGCGGACATCTAATCCCCCCTTAGTAACAATAGCCTCCTTCAGGCTTCCGTAGCCCTCGAGCGTGAGGGGGAAGTCTTTGACGAGATCCGTGATCGCCTTCCTTTCCTCCTTGGAGAGGTTGAACTTGTCTTTGACATCAAAGTCCTCCATAAGGAATTTTGCCAGTCTGGAAGGAAGAACTTTCGCCAACAAGGTGGAAAGGTGTTTCGGTGATGAAGAAAAAAGAAGATCCGACAGCTCGGAGGTCTTAAGCTCAGGGAGGAAGTCGATACGCAGAAGGACTTCGTCCGGAGCTTCCTTCGTGAGATAACTGCTCATATCCATCACGCAAGGACCGCTTACTCCCTTCTGTGTAAAAAGCAGATCCCCGAAGGTCGATGCTTTCTTCTTTCCCAAAACACAGCTTAGTTTCACCTTGGGCACGGACACTCCGGCGAGGGAGGAGAAGTCTCTTCGGGTAAAGAGCTGAACAAGGGAGGGAAGAAGATCGGTGACGACAAATCCTTTTGATTTCAGCAAGGAGAAGATCTTTCCGTCCGAACCCGTCGCAGGGAAGGAGGCTCCTCCCGTCGCCAAGATGAGAGCATCGGCTCTCAGGATCTGTTTGGAGGTCTTGACCCGAGAGATGCGAGGGGGACTTCCTCCTTCAGTCGAAAAGTCGAGGAGGCTCTCCCTGAGAAGTAGCCTTACACCGTTCTCGTTCAAGGATCTTTCCAGGAAAGAAACGATTTTAGCGGCACTCTCGTGGACGGGATAGACCTTTGCTCCTTCCGTCTTTAGAGCAACTCCCTGCTCTTCAAACATCCTCATCAGAGCTTCGTTGTCGAAGCTGTAGAAGGAACTGTACAGAAAGAAAGGGTTTGTGGTGACCTTGGGAAAGAACTCTTCGATGGGGAGGGCGGATGTCAGGTTGCACCTGCCGCCTCCGGTAAGGGAAAGTTTTTTTCCCAGGACTTTGTTTTGTTCGATCAGGGTAACGTCGGCTCCATGTTTTGCGGCGGTCAAAGCGGCCATCATACCTGCGGGACCTCCGCCGACAACTATAAGTTTTTTCATGAGTATCTCCTATCGTGCTCGATAATACTGTTCTTTTTTTGATGATTATTTCATGTATCCGTATTCTCTGTCACGGCGATCGCGCTATACCTTGATTTTCCTCTTGATTTACAGACAAGACCGCGAAAGATTCTCCCTCAAAATATATTTTTCGTATAATACTACTATTCCTTTGAATAATGGATATCAACGATTTGCACTCCATAGAAGACAACACGAATGTCGCGGTTGCAAAACAGATATAATCATACTTCTATCGAAGAATAGTATAAAATCCGTTTCGTACTGTTTTTTTTGAATTGTACAGGATCCCTGAGGGAGATTGTTGTTTCTTCGGGTGGAATCTCGATTGGGCTAAAAATCAGGTCGCGATCGGCTGAAGATAAAGCTTCCCCTTTTCAAAACATGCAACTTCTCTTACTCCCTTCTGAAGGAGAAAGTTCTGTACTTCCTCAAACTTATAGGAGTAGGAGTTGTAACGATGAGCATCCGAACCCAAGGTGAAAAGGCGACCTCCTTTTTCCAAGTACATGGAAACCATGAAGTCATACAGGGGAGCTTTTCCGCAGACAAACATACTTTTGGTATTGAGCTCGAGAGCCATCTCTTTGGAGATGATAAGATCCAGGATCTTGTCCAAGTAAATGGAGGCATTCTCTTTGAATAAGGAGGGGGCTATATCGACAAGGCGGACTCCATAATCGAAGTGAGCTAAGACATTTGCTTCAATAGGGCTTTCGAGGGCTTCAATCATCAAGGTGTAGTAGTCTCGAATCAACGTTTCGGTAGGAAGAAGAGCGACCTTCTTCTGCGTAAAATCAAAGTCGTCGTTATGATGGACGGACAGGAGTTTCAAGTCGAAGTCCTTCTTATCCAGATAAGATGAGATCTCGTCTGTGGCGGGGGCATAGTATCCAATCTCGACACCGCAGAGGATCTTTCGACCGAAACTGTCGGAGAGAGTCTTCACATGAGAACGATAAGCGTCATAGTCGATCAGATTGTTTCGGTAATTGTCCGAAGGATTATGAAATTCCAGGTGTTCCGTTGTTACAATGGGATTTTCCTCCGATAGGGAGAGATAGGAAAGGATCTCTTCTTTGGAATCAAAGGAAAATCGAGAGTGAATATGTTGGTCGTATACAAGTTTCATAAAAATCTCCTTTTATTGTGAAATAATCGGTATAGGTCGAAACTTTTGTTGCCTTCCTGAACCTTATGCTCTGGATCGGTTTTTTGCGATTATACTATTATTCAATAGAGGTATGGGTATATCTATTTTTCGATGACGAAAAACATATATTGTCTTCTATGGGTCACAGATTGTTTATATCCACTATTCAAAAGAATAGTAGTATTACACCTTGTCTTGATAGCGTTATTCCTGTAAACGGTTATATTATAGGATAATCTTTCGGCATTTCTTGGTATTGCAGGGCTTATAAAGGCCGGAACGCAATACAACAAAGGTGATTCGATATAGATAGAAACAGCTTCCGCAGCTCACAAGATTTATAAAAGACTTTGCAGTCGCTGTTCCAAGCGATCCATGATATGATCCCAGGAGTGGTTTCGCACCTCTTTTTTTATCTCTTCAGGGAAGGACTCTTGGGCGATGATTCGGTCTAGTTGAAGGAGGAGCTTGTCGGCAAGCCGTCGCACAAAGGCGGGCTTCTCCTCCTCATAGGGTTTGTCGACATCGTAGAGTTTCGGTAAGGCCACATACTCAATAACACCGCTGTCAGCGACCTCCTTTCCCAAGAGCCACATCAGACCCTCAATCTCGGTAGCTACAGTGCGAACGCTGCATGCAAGAGCCTCGATCGCGACCAGTCCCAGCCCCTCGTAGTAGGACGGCAGGACAAAGACATCCATCTTCCGAAGTTGATCGGCCATCAGCTTTTGGTTTTCCGCGTTGTAGACGGCAAGGTTTTCTTCTCCTCCGGCAAGGCGGTAGAGTTCCTTCTTAGTTTCTTCATCGGCAGCCCCCACGATATGGACCTTGACATAGGGATACTTTTCGGCAATCAAAGGAGTGGCCTTTGCCAGCTCGAAGACACCCTTGGAGGGGGAGATCTTGCCTGCATACATCAGATTCAATCCGGGCAGAACTTCATCCCTACCTTCGTAGAAGATTTCGGAATTGAAACCTCCGCCCATCACTTCAATTTTCGAGGGGGCGACACCGAAGATGTCCCGGATCTCGTGAGCATCCTTCGGAGCTATCGAGCAAAATGCGTCCAAGGTCGGTATCGCAGACAGATGATTCCTGAAACGGGGATGTTTACGCACCTGCCTCAGGTCTGTGCCGTGTGTAATCCCGATGAGTTTGGTATCGGGAAAAACTTCACGGACTAAAGCGGTCAAAAGAAAGAGATGGTGACAGATGACAACATCCGGACGAAACTCTTCCTTCGCAAGACGAAGACGACGTCGGAAGGCATCGTGCCACAGTGTTGTCATCTCTTCATCCATCTTGGAATACACCGTTGAAGGGTAGGGCATTTCATCGCTCATTCCCGCGATGGGGAAAGGAAGCTCCCGTGTCAAAAATTCGACGGGATAGTGTTTTTGGACCCCTTCGAAGTTTATTGCGAAGGGAGGTTGCTCGGCATAGATGACAGCATTCTCATGGTTGCGGTGAACCATTGCGTTGACGACGGTAGAGAAATAAACACCGCTTCCCGTCTTCATAGGGAGCTGTGCAAGGCAGTGTAAGATCTTCATGGAACCTCCTTTAATAGGTTTTACAATAGTTAAGGGCAATACCTCGGTAGGCCTGCTCGGATAAGGATAACATTGCCTTATCTTGTGAGGTATTTCCGGAGTGCAATAGATGACTTCATTGTACCATATTTTCGGTGTGATAAGAGGAGAGAATTCGGGGTAAAAAATGTCAAAAAAACACAAATATACTACAAAAATTTGACGTTTTTTGATATCATAAGAGATAGGAAAACGTTGGTTAAGGATAGGGAAAGGAGTTGCAGAGTGTCGGCTTACAAGATCAGGTTGTTGGGCTCCGCTCAAGTGACCAAAGATGAGGAGCAGATCGTTTTTTCCTATGGGAAGGTCAATGCTCTGGTGTATTACCTGTTTGTACATAAGAACGTCAGTAGAGATGAGATCGCAGGGCTTTTGTGGGCGGACGAAGGGGAAGCTGTGGCGAAGAAGAACCTCCGCAATGCCATCTACAAGGCGAAGAGTGCATTGGGAGAAGATATCATCCTTTCTCCTAAAAAATCGGTGCTTGTGTTGAACCCCGACAAGGAGATCGACCTCGATGTGGATGAGTATATGAAGGCCGATGCACAAAGAGCCATCGGTCTGTACCGAGGCGAATTTCTTCAAGGTTTCTATGTCAAGAATGCAAAGTTGTTTGAAGAGTGGATGATGAAGACGCGTTATCGGATGAAGAAGAAGTACATCGATTCGTTGAATATCTGTATGGAGAAGGCTCTTAAGGACAAAGATACCCAAAAGGCGGAAGACTATGCCAAAAGCTTGATTCAAATTGACGAGTTTGATGAAAATCCTTACCGTGTCCTGATGAACCTCTATCGGGAAAGAGGAAACTATGCAAAGGTTCTTGAATGTTATCACACCCTTGCGGATCTTTTGGACAGGGAGCTGGGTATAAAGCCGGATGAATTGACGAAACAGATCTTCTGCGAAGCCTTTGAGAAAATGAACGACAAAAACAGGGAAAAAACACCCCGTTCGGGCAAATTGTTCTATGGAAGATACAATGAGCTTTTGTATATCGAGAGCAATATCAGGGAATTTAAACAGGGAGAGAGAAGTTATTCGATCCTTATCACGGGAGAAGCGGGAGTAGGCAAGTCCAGGCTCAAGGAAAAAGCTGTCGAATCGGTCGATGAAGATTTTTACATTCTCGAGACCTCCTGTTACCAGGTCGAGAAATCCTACCTCCTTCGTCCTTGGAGCAGTATCATAGATGAGCTTTCCAAGATCCAAAAAAAAGAGGATATTAAGACTCCGGCTGTTTGGAACAATATGATATACAAGATCTTCCCCGAATTCAGGGAGAAACCTTCCGATCAGGTAAGACTGATAGAAAATATGGAATCGCTCCGCTATGAAATGATGGGAGAGATCATCCTGGAAGCAATGAGGCAGATTGCCCGGAGAAAAAAACTCATCCTGGTTTTTGAAGACATTCAATGGATGGATGAGATGAGTCTGTCGTTGCTCAGTCAGATCATGCTGCACAACTCGAGGGAAGATCTGATTCTGCTTGCGACTGCCAGAAACGAATACGATGAGAAACTCGACAGTTTTATTACGACGATGAAGAACCACGACAGACTCATCCTCGTAGAGCTTCAACGCCTTGATATTATGCAGACGGAGAGTTTTATCCGTAAGGCACTGCCCGATTACAGGCTGACAAAGGCATCCCTCCAAAAGATTTGGACGGAAACCGAGGGCAACTTCTTCTTTCTGAATGAATACCTGACATCGATCCGATCAAATCGAGATCTGAATGTGATGACGGCTAAGATGCAGGACGTAATCAAGAGCCGGTTTATGTATCTTTCCGAGGAAGCAAAGAAACTCTTGAACATAGCCTCTCTCTTCTTCGATGAAATCCCCTTGGGTATGCTCAAGCAACTGACGGGAAAGGACGAACTTAGTTTGATGGACATCATCGAAGAACTGGAGAATCGCTATATCCTGGAAGAAGTAAACAAAGATGAGAAGATCGCCTTTCGTTTTACACATTCGAAACTGAGAGAGTATGTCTACCTCAAACAGTCGGAAGCCAGGAAGAAAATCCTGCATCAGAAGGTTGCCGGCATCATCGAGGCGGGGGTCGATGAAAAAACGATGAACTTGCAAAACTATCATCGACTGGTTTATCATTATTCCAATGCGGGTATGGATGAAAAGGCGTTGGATTACAGAATCAGGGCCCTCAACTACTATTTGAATTTCAGCCATGAACTCTTTCCGATCCTTACACGGTCGGAGCAGGCGAGCAAACCCGGGATGTATCTGAGCAGGGAGCAGACGGAAAAAAATCTTCGAGACATTGAAGAGGCTCTGAACCAAGTAAAGTCCAAATCGGAGAGTTATACCTCCTTTGTACGACCCGAACTGTCGTTTCTCCATATGAAGGGAAGGTATCTGATTCGAGACGGCTCTTACAGGGAAGGGGTTGGCGTGATACAGGAGCTTATCCGTAAGGCCACCGAGATCAAGGACAAGGACTATGCTCTGGAAGGCTACAAGCAGATGATCTATTATCTCATCCAGACCAACAACTCCGATATGATGATGAAATATATCGAACTTGCTCTTGAGCTTGCAGTCGAGTGCAACTATCATAAAGAAATCGGGATCATTCTCAGGCTCAAGGGACTTTACTACATTATGACGGGAAATAACGAAGAAGCGGAGAGATTGCTCAACGAATCCATCAACACCTTCCATATCACAAAACAGGTAGCGGACAAGTACTCGCTCAACATCGCAGGTGCTTACAATTACATCGGAGAGATTCGACACAGTCAGGGCTGCTATCAGGAAGCCTTGGACTACTACGAAAAGGCTCTGGCTATCTGCAAAGACAAGTATGCCCAAAGTTCGATGTCCGTCTTCTACATCAATGCGGGAAAGACCGCCTTTGCAATGGAAGAGTTTGAATTGAGCAAGGAGTATATGGCACAGGCTTACAGCCTTTATGGAAAATTCGACTCTTTTTGGAAGAGAGCCATCCTCGATTCGTACAGAACCCTGCTCTATATCAGAGACAGAGAGTTTCAAGAAGCGGTAAAAACATTGAAAAACGCCGATATCTATGCAAATAAGATGAACACTCCCGGAGATTTGGGTGTCGTCTTTTGGGCGAAGGCGGAACTTTGTATGAAGGCGAAGGAAGATCGGGAGGTCGACAGGATCTTCAAAGAGACCTTGGAAGAGGACTTTGAATTTTATGCGGCCTCCGCCCTGGAGCATCTCGATAAACATCGAGACAGCTACGAAATAAATCGGATCCGTCTGCTAAAGAAGAACAGGGCTTAAAATTTGACGAAAATTCGACTCCCCAAAATCCGGGCAAGCTGCGGGATATTTGTGATAAGATCAATTTGAAATTCAGCTTGAGACTTCCGTATGCATAAGATCGAAGGCTGTTTGATCAACACAGGACGAAGAATCTATATTGAGGAGAGTTTGTATTGTTCTTTGATCGAAGTACCGGGGAATGTTTATAAGTATACGAAACACTCAATCTCTTTAGAAGTCGACTATCCGACTATAAAGGTTTAAAACGGTAACAAAAGAGGACATCCTTTTACATCGTCCGGCGATGGCTCTTGCCCTCCGTACAGTTTTGAAGGGCGAGAGCCGTAGAGAGAAGAATGTAGTTGAACGATGAGAGTTAAAATCTCAAATTGCCTTCCTAAATAGGAAGAAAAACGATTTTTTAAACGAAATGGACATAAATTTGACGGCGGTATAGTATACTGATGTCGTTGGGAAGAAATTATTAGAATAAGCGGAAGGCTCTATCCCTGTGTCGTGGAAAGAAAACTTCGTAAACGAGAAGGATGTGGATGGAGCAGGTTTTTGGAATATATCATGTTAGAGTAAGAGAGGAGATCATGTGATGAGTAAGGTAAAAATTACGGGAGAACATCTTACCCTGGAAGAGTTGGTACGGGTCGCTAGAGAAGGAGTTGAAGTTGTTATCAGTGACGATGCGGTCGAGAGAGTAAAAGAGTCCAGAAAAATCATCGACGATATCGTAGAGAGTGAAAAAGTCATCTATGGAGTTACCACGGGCTTCGGTTCCTTGTGCAACGTCCATATTTCGAAGGAAGACTGTGCACAGTTGCAGGAGAACCTCATTCGTACACACTCCTGCGGATTCGGTCCCGCCTTTGACGAACCGACGACGAGGGCGATCATGTTGATACGTGCAAACTCCTTATTGAAGGGATATTCGGGTATCCAGTTGCTCACATTGACGACCTTGGTCGATATGCTCAATAAGGGAGTGGTCCCGATGATACCGGAAAAAGGCTCTCTGGGAGCTTCAGGAGACTTGGCACCGCTGTCCCATATGGTGCTGCCGATGTTGGGGCTCGGCCATGCGTATTTCAAAGGTGAGTTGATGTCCGGAAAAGAAGCGATGGCGAAGGCGGGCATCGACACCATTGAACTCGGAGCGAAAGAAGGTCTTGCCCTTATCAACGGAACGACGGTATTGACAGCGGTAGGAGCCTTGGCAGCCTATGATGCAATCGAATTGCTCAAACTCAACGACATTGCGGCTGCCCTATCCGTGGAAGCACACAGGGGAATTATAGATGCCTTCGATCCGAGGATTCATGTGATTCGTGCACATGCAGGACAGATCGCAACCGCAGCAAACCTATTGAAACTGCTTGAGGGAAGTACCTACACCACTCACCAGGGAGAGATCCGAACTCAAGATGCGTACTCCCTGCGTTGTGCGCCTCAAATCCACGGAGCGAGCAAGGATGCCATCGCCTTTGTGAAGCAGAAGGTCGAGGTCGAGATGAACTCCGTAACGGATAACCCGATCGTAACCTTGGAAGGAGATGTGATCTCCGGAGGAAACTTCCACGGAGAGCCCATGGCGCTTGCCTTCGATTACCTGGGCATCGGGGCGGCGGAGATCGCAAACGTATCCGAGAGAAGGATCGAACGTCTGATAAACAACCAGTTGAGCGACTTCCCTTCCTTCCTGGTAAAACATCCGGGTTTGAACTCCGGTTTTATGATCACCCAGTATGCGGCGGCAGCCTTAGTATCCGAAAATAAGGTCTTGGCGCATCCCGCATCGGTAGACTCCATTCCCTCCTGCGAAAATCAGGAAGACCTCGTAAGCATGGGGACCATTGCCGCTCGCAAGGCAAGAGATATCGTTGAAAACAGCAGACGTGTCGTAGCGACCGAGATCTTGGCGGCCTGCCAAGCGATCGACTTCAGAAAAGAAGAAAACAGGACCCTCGGAAAGGGAACTCAAGCTGCCTACGATGCGGTTCGTGCAAAGCTTTCGTTTATCGAGAACGATATGGATATAGAGATCTACGACGAGCTCGAAAAAATCACCGAACTTTTGAAGGATGGAAGCATCCTCTCCAAGGTAGAAGCTCTGGTAGAACTAAACATCCAATAATCACACTCCGTTTTACCTATATAAACCACCACAGAAAAAGGGACAGCTCTTATAAGAACTGTTCCTTTTTTCGTGGAGTATATAGACTGATACTACTATTCTTTTGAATAAGTGGATATAAATACTCTGTGACCCATAGAAGACAACATAGTTTTTTGTCATCGAAAAATAGATATATCCATACTTCTATTGAACAATAGTATGAACCGTCCCTTGCAAAAACAGTTAATACTATTATTCATTTGAGCTATGGATATCAGGAACCTGTACTCGACCGAAGATAACACGGATGTTCGTAGTCATAAAGTAGATATAAGCACACTTCTATTGGAGAATAGTATAACTGTCTAATGGTAGTGCTTAAATGTATATGTATTGACAGTTTCTATACAATAATCCCCGGAACAAATGCTGTATTTTTAAAGTAGAAATCAAAAGTCTTTGATTGGATCTTCAGATCAGCATACACAACAATAATAGAGTTATACAATGATACAAATATATTATTTGATTTTATTAAAAAAGTTGTATAATAATTTTAAGATATAATTTTAATGGGTGTGAGCCGGCGCATTGGTACGTTGATGTTCGAGTTAATCTCAACTGTGTTCTTAAACACTATGTTATAACATATCTATCAATGTGTTGTATTTGTCAAGCGAAAAATGGTCCAGGGATCTCATCGAAAAACGGTCCGTTATTTTAGCCACTCCCTCGTTTCTTTAACCCGATAACTCTCCCCGCTCATATCCAAAACATACGCT
>NZ_JBHSHL010000058.1:0-7039 GCF_042652965.1 Filifactor villosus | reverse complement strand
TAGTAATGACGGTAGAGTTGATCACAAAGATCGCTTGTGAAGAAGGATTGAGATTTGCGATCCGCGAAGGCGGAAGAACCGTAGGAGCGGGAGTCGTAGATAAGATTATCGAATAAGACATCGGAAGATGTGGAAGAAGACAGGGCAGAGATGCTCTGTCTTTTTTGTGCAAAAAATTTTCGAAAAATAATTGCGACACTTTTCACTCTGTAGAAGATAATACGATTATTCCTTTAAATGGTGGATATCAACGATTTGCACTCCGTAGAAGAGAAAACGAATTTTCTTCGTTGTAGAGAATGGATATGAAAATCGTTCTATCAGAAGGATAGCATGAAATCGAAAGATGGACATATTCGTGATATATTTATCAAGAAATGGCCTATATCTTCTGTTGGAATATAGATTTTTTCAGAGGAAACACTTCCCGTTTCAGTTTTTAAGCAAGGAATGATTTGCAAAGTATTTTGTTTAGTTTAAATCGACATAGGGTATAAAGTGAGAGACAAAACTCCGCGAAGTGTTATTTTCTTAGAGGAAACCTGATTTATTTTAAACATTGAATTTGAGTTGTACTTAGGAACGATCGTTAATCCCATCACATTTTAGAGTGGATATCCTACATAAAGATGGATCGTTTTTGTCTTGATCCGAATCGATAGGATATGCTCTGTTGATTGGGCTTCGTTGTTGACATTCTGTATTAACGTACACTCATACAGAGTGAACACTTATTTTAGACAGAAGAGGGTTAGTGCGACGAGTTTTTGTTTCTTTGTATGGATTATCCTATGTTTTTGCGAAAATCTTAGCACAAAAGTTGCAATGCCCTGACATTATAAAACCGTGAAATTGTAATGTTTAAGAAAGGTTATAACAAGGGAGAATTTTATAAAAATAAAATTCAAAAAACTATTGACATCTTTTTGTAAGTCCGATATAATTCAATCCATAAAATATGTAATGATTACAATTTGATAATAAACTTCGGTTAATTGAGAACTATCGATTGATCGAAATGTATGATGGAAGAAAGTCTTTTATGGGTGGTGGGAGAAAATATGAAAAGAGTTTTTGGAAGAGTCGAGGTTGTTTTTGATATACTGTACTTGAGTATCGCCTTTTTCTTAGGTCTGTACTTTCTTTCTTACAAGGGGAATGGTGTGGTTAAGATGGCGGGGATTATGGGGCTTGTTTTGGCTGTTGGAGATTCGTTCCATCTGCTGCCTCGAATCATGACAATCTTGAAGACTGATGAAGAGAGGTACCGAGCGGCACTGGGCTTGGGAAAACTGATTACTTCGATTACGATGACAGTGTTTTATCTCTTTTTGTATCAGATAGGAACTCGGGTTTTTGAGGTGGATATTCCTTGGTTATGGACGGTGTTGGTTGTTCTTTCGATTTTGAGGATAGGCTCCTGCTTTTTTCCTCAGAACAAATGGTTTGAGCGCTATCCGCCTGTAAAGTGGAGTATTATCCGAAATGTTCCATTCTTTGTAATCGGTGTGATAGTGGCACTGTTTTATCTGGTGTTTGGAAGGGATATAGAAGGTTTTCGATGGATGTGGGTAGCGATTTTACTGAGTTTTGCTTTTTATTTACCGGTTGTTTTGTGGGTAAATAAAAATCCGAAAATAGGGATGTTTATGCTCCCTAAGAGCTGTGTTTATTTATGGATGCTATTTATGTGCAATGCACTTTTATAGAAAAATGTGGTAACGTTATAAATGTGAAGAAACGGTTTTTGGAAAAAATAGAAGCCGTTTTATGAATGAAGGAGGACTATTATGAGTGACAAGAAAAAGTTAACAAACGAGGTAGGAGCACCGATTGCCGATAACGAAAATTCCATAACCGCAGGTCCTAGAGGACTGGTTGTTATGAGTGATGTGTGGTTGATGGAAAAAATGGCACATTTCAACAGGGAAGTTATTCCTGAGCGAAGAATGCATGCGAAGGGATGGGGGGCTTACGGAAAGTTTACCGTTACTCACGACATTTCCAAGTATACCAAGGCTAAAGTGTTACAACCGGGAGCGGAAACCGAGCTTTTTGTTCGTTTCTCGACAGTTGCGGGAGAAAGAGGAGCATCGGACTGTGAGAGAGACATTCGTGGAGTTGCAGTAAAGTTCTATACGGAAGAAGGAAACTGGGATTTGGTTGGAAATAATACACCGACATTCTTTATCCGAGACGTGCATAACTTCTCCGATTTGAACCGTGCAGTAAAGCGGGATCCGAGAACCGGAAGACGTTCCGCACAAAACAATTGGGATTTTTGGACTCTGCTTCCGGAATGCTTCCACCAGATTACTATTGTTATGAGTGATAGAGGAATTCCTGCAAGTTATAGACACATGCACTTCTTCGGAGAACACACCTTTTCTTTCTACAATGAAAAGAATGAGAGAGTTTGGTGTAAGTTCCACTTTAAGACCCAACAGGGAATCAAGAACTTAAGCAATGAAGAGGCTGCAAAAATTACGGGTATGGATAGGGAGTTCCATGGAAAAGACCTTTACGAAGCGATTGAAAAAGGAGATTTTCCGAAGTGGACGATGTATGTTCAGATCATGACGGAGGAACAGGCAAAAAATCACTATGAGAATCCCTTTGATATTACAAAGATATGGAGACATGCAGAGTATCCGCTGATCGAAGTGGGCGTGTTGGAATTAAACAGAAATCCCGAAAACTATTTTGCAGAGGTGGAGCAAGCTGCCTTCACACCGGCTCACGTTGTACCGGGAATCGGTTTCAGTCCTGACCGTTTCTTGCAAGGGCGTCTGTTCTCCTACGGCGATGCACAGCGTTATCGTCTTGGAGTAAATCACAACCATATTCCTGTAAATCGTGCGAAGGTGGAAGTCAATGAGTACCATAGAGACGGTGCGATGAGAACGGATGGAAACTACGGTGGAACGGTTGCCTATACACCTAACAGTGCGGGAACATGGTCCGCTACTCCTGAGGTTGCAGAGCCTCCGTTGGATCTTGAAGGTTCGGTCTATCGTTATGATCCCAAGGACGACCCGACTGATGATTGCTTCCGAGCGGGTGGAGATTTGTGGAGAGTATTAACGGAGGATAAAAAACAGATTCTGATCGATAATACTGCCGGAGATATTGCATCCGTAACGAATAATATCAAGTATCGTCATGCTGTTCACTGTTACCTGGCAGACAAAGAATATGGAGAGAGATTTACCGCAGCAGTAGGCTTGGATCTGGAAAAGGTGAAAGAACTTTCCAAGCTGGACAACAACGGTTTGATTCAAGCTACCTTGGATCAAACTATGTAAAGAAACAAGTCTTTTTCAAAGAGAAAAAAAGAGGGTTCTTACCCTCTTTTTTTCATGGAGAGGAAAAGATTGCTTTGTTGAAAAAATGGTATAATAAGAATTGAGGTATATTTGAAATCGAAGAAAATTCAAGTAAACGAAAGGAAACATATAGCGAATAAGAGACTCGATTTCCACAAAATACAACAAAGACTATTAAGTGGTTCTGCAACACAACATGGTTCCGCAACTGTCAGGTATTTTTAACAGGGATATGGTTTTTACAGATAGAGTATTTTATACTATTCTTCGATGGAAGTGTTGTTATATTTGCGTTGCAATCACGAAAATTTGTTTTCTCTTCTATGGATTACAAATCGTTGATATCCATCATTCAAAGCAATAGTAGTATTAATTATACCATACATTTATGAGGGATCTACGATTCTTATATATGTTTTGAGAAGCGATTCGATAGGTATCACAAGATGGAGAGCATTGAATTTAAAGGATGGGAGATTGAATATGATCGATTTTTTGAAGAAACAGGGTGTGGCAGAGGGCTTGATTGATGAGTTGGAGCGTTTCAGAGCATATTATAAGGTGGAGACCGAGGTGGAACGTAGAGTTGTGAAACCGAGGTTCTTTTACTATGGAAGAAGTGTATGGGAAATGGCGATCTCGGCTCTTTTGCAGGGGGAGAACCTTCTGTTGTCGGGAGCGAAGGCAACGGGAAAGAATGTTCTCGCCGAGAACTTGGCTTATGCGTTCGGTAGACCTGTCTGGACGGTATCACTCAACGTGAATTCGGACAGTTCTTCTCTTATAGGAAGTGATACCTTTGTAGGAGGAGAGGTTCGTTTTCGCCGGGGGAGTATCTACAATTGTGCCGAATATGGAGGCTTCGGTATCTTTGACGAAATCAATATGGCAAAAAACGATGCTCTTTCCGTACTTCATTCCGCCTTGGATTACAGAAGGCTGATTGATGTGCCCGGCTATGAGAAAAAGAATCTGCATGAAGCGACGAGGTTTATCGCAACCATGAACTACGGATATGCGGGGACCAAAGAACTCAATGAGGCTCTTGTCTCGCGGTTTATGGTTTTGGATATCCCAAAGATGACGAAAGAACATTTGAACTATATCATCAAAACCGAGTATCCCGATGTGAAGGAGGAGTATGCGGATGTGTTTGCGGAGTTATTCCTGGATCTTCAATTGAAAGCCGCATATTCTGAAATATCTTCAAAGGCGGTTGATCTTCGGGGGTTGCTGGGAGCGATCGGAGTTATCGGAAAAGGGCTTCCGTCCGGTCGTGCCTTGGATATGGGAATTGTCGGAAAGACTTTTGACGAATTTGAGAAGGAGATCGTTGAAGATGTCATACGACTACGTTTGACGGGAAACGAGGGAAGGGAAGATGTCTTCCATGTCTAAGAATTTAAAAGAAAATGTTTTGTATGGGCAAGAAGTCGATGAACAACAAGCTCTTGTAAGAAGGGAAAACATTGTTTGGACGATGACGGAAGACTACGAGATAAGCCCGGATTTCTCTTTGATTGAAGATACGGGGATTGAATGTTTGGATTTTATCCGAACGGTTTTGTTTGCTACCCTATATAAGGAAGGGATCGGATATCAGGCTCAGGAGCGTCTGATTGCGTTCAAAAACAAGGTGGAGGCTTATGAAATCGTAAGCGAGATCTTTGTGTTGACAATGGAGATCAGGCAGATGAACAGGTGGAAGAAGATAAGACCGGTACTCTTGTTCTATTATCAAAAGGCCCAAGAAGCTGCCCTTGACAGATATCAAAGAAGGAAGCCTAAGGATATCACCCAGGAACTTCGAAATGCGATCTATCTTTTGAGGCAAAAAAAACTTCCCAAGACACGAGCCAATGTGAGAGAGTTAGCTCAAAAAATAGAAGAAATGGGCGATTTTGATATAGGAAGATGGTTTGATTTTCTGGAAGAGATTTTGGCGGACTTCTTCCGCTTCAACAGGGAATTTCGTTATTATGTAGATGAGAGGAAGAGGGCGGAGCACGAAGGAGACTCCTCTTTTAAAAAAACCTCTTCAACATCAAGACATTCAAAAATCTCGAAAGGAGAACCTGTATCGATCGCATCGGCGGAGTTTAATCCCAATGATTTCGGTGATAAGGAAGCAGGGAGTTTTGAGAAGGATATGCAGGAAGTTTCTCTGCTCTCATCTCCTGTCACATATGACAGGATGCACAACGAGATCATCAGGTATTACGGAAGCGGTGTATTTTCACAAAATGAATCGATAAGGATACAAAAAGAATTGTGTACCGGGCTTCATCAAAACTGTCGGCTGCATCTTACAAAAAACTTTATGAAGATAACGGACTCCTATCGGTTGTCCAAGTTAAAAGAGAGCAGGGATGAGAATCTGGCACACTATCGATACCATCACAGGGTGTATAGAAGAAACATTACGAGACTCAAAGAAACAATCGAAAGAGCGATCCTGCCGGATATGGAGGAGTCTCTCGGTAAGTCCGATACGGGAAGGCTCATCGCACCGTCGGTGTGGAGATACCGATATTTGAACGATAGAAATGTTTTTTGTAAGCAGAGTAAGGATGCAAGGGGAGAATTTGTCGTGGATCTGTTTTTGGATTCGAGCGGTTCTCAGATGGAGAGGGAAGGTCCGGTAGCTGCACAGGCTTTTATCATCGCAGAGGCACTCAGTCTCTGTCATATCCCTGTCAGAATCATGTCATTTCAAACCCTCTTTGATTACACGATCTTAAAGGAGTATCGGGACTATTACAGTGAAAAAAATTCCAACAAGGAAGTGTTTTATTACAAGAGCGAGGGAAGCAACCGGGACGGTCTGGCACTTCGGTTTTTGGATCGTCTTATAGAGGAAAAAGACGAAAAGAAACATATTGTCCTTATACTCAGCGACGGAAGACCGAGCGATATGAGAGGATCGAAGCTGTCTTCGGTCTTTGTCAGCAAGGTCAGGAACTACTCCGGTCAGGAGGCGATCTACGATACGGCTTTTGAGGTACGAAAACTCCGCAAGAAGGGGGTCGCGGTCCTGGGAGTTTTCACCGGTAAGGAAGAAGATCGAGTCGCCGAACAGTTGATATTCGGCAAAGACTTTGCTTATATTCACGACATAAAGAGGTTTTCGGATGTTGTAGGAAAGTATCTGAAGATCCAAATCAAGAATTATTTGGAGTAATACTATTCTCCATAGAAGTATGGATATATCTGTTTTTTCGGTCTACAAAAAATTGATTTATCTTCTATGGTCACAGCTTGTTTATATCCATCACTCAAAGGAAGAACAGCAGAAAAACGTAAAAGTACACAGAAGAAAAGATAAGGAGATATCCATTCCTGATATGAAGGTTGAAGGTAAGAGGAACATCCGCTTCGGAGAGGGGCGGATGTTTTGCTGTGCAGAATTTCTTTGAAAATCGGAAACTCATACTACTCTTCGTTTTAAATTTCCGGTAAACAGAATATATATTTGCCGGAAACGTTTTGAGTAGTCGTAGAATTCAAATTTCGCAACCGAACAGTTTTAATAGATAATAGTATCATATCCGTTTTTAAAGTTTATATCATTTTTGAGGGAGGTATTTTTACGGGAAAATGGTATAAGAAGATGGTCGTTCAGAAATCAAAGAGGCGGAATCAATGTATTTGTCAAGCGAAAAATGGTCCAGGGATCTCATCGAAAAACGGCCCGTTATTTTAGCCACTCCCTC
>NZ_JBHSHL010000057.1:0-4938 GCF_042652965.1 Filifactor villosus | reverse complement strand
CAGCACTCAGAAATGCACTAAGGACCGGACTAAAGGTTTCGGTCTCCGCCGGAGTGATGGTCTTTCAAACACAAAAATCGTGATATGAACATTATAACACAAGAAAGTTTCCGTCTCCTTTCGGAGTGATGGTCTTTCAAACCCGTAACAACACAAAGTAGCAACGGGGGCGCATCTGGTTTCCGTCTCCTTTCGGAGTGATGGTCTTTCAAACGCGGACGCGTTTGTTGCGGTAGACTCTTTTATCACCGGGTTTCCGTCTCCGCCGGAGTGATGGTCTTTCAAACATTACACATCTACCCAAAAACACAATTGCAATAGCAAGGTTTCGGTCTCCGCTGGAGTGATGGTCTTTCAAACTTTCCGAAAGCTTGTTAAAAGAAATCCTTGATTTAATAGGTTTCGGTCTCCGCCGGAGTAATGGTCTTTCAATTCCTATGGGATTTAGCATACGCTTACTTTGTGTATTTCCATCTCCAAAATATTTACTGTCATGGTAACATATCATGCTTATTTCGACAAGACTTGATATAGCAACAAAATATCTTGTATCTCTCTATCTCATTTCCCCGCATCCATCCAGCACTCAGAAATGCACTAAGGGCCGGACTAAAGGTTTCGGTCTCCGCCGGAGTGATGGCCTTTCAATTCCTATGGGATTTAGCATACACTTACTTTGTGTATTTCTATCTCCAAAATAGTTACTGTTATTGTAACATATCACGCTTATTTCGACAAGACTTGATATAGCAACAAAATATCTTGTATCTCTCTATCTCATTTCCCCGCATCCATCCAGCACTCAGAAATGCACTAAGAGCCAGACTAAAGGTTTCCGTCTCCTTTCGGAGTGATGGTCTTTCAAACACTATGTGTTAATTCCCGTCAAATTGGACAAGTACAGCCTATTTCCGTCTCCTTTCGGAGTGATGGTCTTTCAAACGAGAAAAATGAAAAAGGTTTATTTTGGAAAAAATTTGGATTTCCGTCTCCTTTCGGAGTGATGGTCTTTCAAACATCATCACGGCGTACCCCCACGGGAATACACCGTCTTGCTTTCCGTCTCCTTTCGGAGTGATGGTCTTTCAAACATATTTACATTACATTCTTTGAGAACGTACCTATAGGCTTTCCGTCTCCTTTCGGAGTGATGGTCTTTCAAACAAAAGGACTTGTTGATTGCTACAACCAACAAGAACAAGAGTTTCCGTCTCCGCCGGAGTGATGGTCTTTCAAACGATATGTAAAAGGTCCTATACCATTCGATGGGCAAACCAGTTTCCGTCTCCGCCGGAGTGATGGCCTTTCAATTCCTATGGGATTTAGCATACACTTACTTTGTGTATTTCTATCTCCAAAATAGTTACTGTCATGGTAATATCATGCTTATTTCGACAAGACTTGATATAGCAACAAAATATCTTGTATCTCTCTATCTTCTTTCCCCGCATCCATCCAGCACTCAGAAATGCACTAAGAGCCGGACTATATGTTTCCGTCTCCGCCGGAGTGATGGTCTTTCAAACATTACACATCTACCCAAGAACACAATTGCAATAGCAAGGTTTCGGTCTCCGCCGGAGTGATGGTCTTTCAAACTTATCAACGGGAAGTTGATGGACGAAGCGATCGTCTCGTTTCCGTCTCCGCCGGAGTGATGGTCTTTCAAACTCCAGGTTACCCATGAGGGTAACCACGAGATGTGGGGAGTTTCCGTCTCCTTTCGGAGTGATGGTCTTTCAAACATTTACCCTTTGTAGCGTAAGATCAAGGACCTTAGCTAGGTTTCCGTCTCCTTTCGGAGTGATGGTCTTTCAAACGGAAAGCAGGATCGGGGAATGTGAAACACAGGACGAAGGTTTCCGTCTCCTTTCGGAGTGATGGTCTTTCAAACGTTGGGTTTTGGTGGAAGTACAGTAATATCCACTAATATGTTTCCGTCTCCTTTCGGAGTGATGGTCTTTCAAACACACCCTCATCGTCAACTGAATATGGATGAACATTCGTCACGTTTCCGTCTCCTTTCGGAGTGATGGTCTTTCAAACGAGTAAGTTTATATTTGATAACGTTATTGATATGGACTTGTTTCCGTCTCCTTTCGGAGTGATGGTCTTTCAAACCTGGGGTTATAAGAACCGGCATATTAGCCGACGTTAAAGTTTCCGTCTCCTTTCGGAGTGATGGTCTTTCAAACATAATACCCCGGAGTTTAGTAAAGCCATACCAAGATTCGTTTCCGTCTCCTTTCGGAGTGATGGTCTTTCAAACTGGCACTTCTTCAATAGCTGATTGAACTCTTTCGAAGAGAGTTTCCGTCTCCTTTCGGAGTGATGGTCTTTCAAACTCTACTGATGCCATCAGGATAAAGCATTCGTGCTCTCCTGTTTCCGTCTCCTTTCGGAGTGATGGTCTTTCAAACCTATAGAGTTAAATATAAAGGACGAGGAACCCTTCTTGTTTCCGTCTCCTTTCGGAGTGATGGTCTTTCAAACTATATCAGCTTTAACATCTCAACATCTTTTGATTTCACGAGTTTCCGTCTCCTTTCGGAGTGATGGTCTTTCAAACGATTTTCACAGACGAGGGCGATGTGGTGATTGACCCGTTTCCGTCTCCTTTCGGAGTGATGGTCTTTCAAACAAGCTTTATTGAGGTTTAGTAGGCTTATGGATAGAACCACGTTTCCGTCTCCTTTCGGAGTGATGGTCTTTCAAACTGGTCTGCTGATCAAAAATCATAAACAGGCCGGGAAGGTTTCCGTCTCCTTTCGGAGTGATGGTCTTTCAAACGAAGAAATCGACAAAATCGAAAGCGTCTAAGCGCGAAGCTAGTTTCCGTCTCCTTTCGGAGTGATGGTCTTTCAAACAAATAGGATGAAAAAATGAATAAAGTTAAGGGATACTGAGTTTCCGTCTCCTTTCGGAGTGATGGTCTTTCAAACATGACGTCTTTCCAAAATAAGCTAAAAGCCCTTGCCCTCGGTTTCCGTCTCCTTTCGGAGTGATGGTCTTTCAAACTCCGGGGCGTTTCAACTCAACAAATTTTATAATTCCGCGTTTCCGTCTCCTTTCGGAGTGATGGTCTTTCAAACAAGAGGCTTTTGAATTTTCAAAAGAAAAACTTGCTAATGGTTTCCGTCTCCTTTCGGAGTGATGGTCTTTCAAACGGACAGATTTACGTTGCTTACAAGGAAAATGGTAACATTAGTTTCCGTCTCCTTTCGGAGTGATGGTCTTTCAAACTTACCATTCGACGAAGAAAGGGAGTTGAGAGAAGAAGTTTCCGTCTCCTTTCGGAGTGATGGTCTTTCAAACTTACCATTCGACGAAGAAAGGGAGTTGAGAGAAGAAGTTTCCGTCTCCTTTCGGAGTGATGGTCTTTCAAACTCGGATGCGTTCTGAGTATCGATAGAAACGCCCCGTTTCCGTTTCCGTCTCCTTTCGGAGTGATGGTCTTTCAAACTTTTTTTGACAATGAACTAACCAAAAGTTAAAAAGAAAGGTTTCCGTCTCCTTTCGGAGTGATGGTCTTTCAAACATGAGAGGAGGTGAATGAATGAACCTCATCGAACTAAGTTTCCGTCTCCTTTCGGAGTGATGGTCTTTCAAACGTGTGGAAACGCTCCCTCAACATCGAACAAAGCCTGAGCAGCGAGTTTCCGTCTCCTTTCGGAGTGATGGTCTTTCAAACGCACTGTGTTGTATAGAAGATCCTTGTGATGACTTATTACAAGTTTCCGTCTCCTTTCGGAGTGATGGTCTTTCAAACCCATAAACACCCAATCCCAATATGTTGAATTGGATGCTTGTTTCCGTCTCCTTTCGGAGTGATGGTCTTTCAAACTATAAAGTATTCTTCTGTATATGTTTCATCGTCTGATAAGTTTCCGTCTCCTTTCGGAGTGATGGTCTTTCAAACTATTATGCTACCTTTGATATAGAGACAGATGAGAGAAGTCAGTTTCCGTCTCCTTTCGGAGTGATGGTCTTTCAAACGAGGGAGAAGCTCCTGAACTTGCTCCATATGAAACAGTTAGTTTCCGTCTCCTTTCGGAGTGATGGTCTTTCAAACAAGACAGCTCACATCTACATCAGTCTTTACCGCTATGGTTTCCGTCTCCTTTCGGAGTGATGGTCTTTCAAACAGGAGCGGATGGATCACTTTGAAAGTAATGAAGATCGAGTTTCCGTCTCCTTTCGGAGTGATGGTCTTTCAAACTTATACTCTTCCTCATAACCCTTCCGTGCAGACTTAGAGTTTCCGTCTCCTTTCGGAGTGATGGTCTTTCAAACATCTAAAGCATCAGGGGTATTCTATATTCCTATTAAAGGTTTCCGTCTCCTTTCGGAGTGATGGTCTTTCAAACGGACTTTTGCCCGGAGCGACACTAAAGGTAACTTCTCCTGTTTCCGTCTCCTTTCGGAGTGATGGTCTTTCAAACTAGTGAACCCTTTAATAGCAACAGGCTTCTTGTCATACTGTTTCCGTCTCCTTTCGGAGTGATGGTCTTTCAAACAAAATGAAGAACAATTAACAGAGGTAATTAGTAGTTTGGTTTCCGTCTCCTTTCGGAGTGATGGTCTTTCAAACCCTATGCTGATACACGCTTGTAATTTCAACGTGTTGAAGGGCCATTTTCGGGAGACTTCTCTTATTTTTTGTTTTTTGAGCAATTTTTGCTCCAAAAAACCTTACTTCCATTGGTACTGCTATATCGGCTGTCCTTTGTGCAATCAAGAAGCACACCCCCGTCTTTTTCTTTTATAGTTTATCATATTTTCCTGTTTTTAAACAGAGGGATTTTCTTAAAATCCATTTTTTAAAATACCCTTAATGTTCCGGGCTATATCCTTTCGCTTATTGTTCTTTAGAGCGTGTCTACGCAATACTTTACAAAACGTAAAAAATATGAGATACTCGTATAAAACAGAGGAGGT
>NZ_JBHSHL010000056.1:0-37702 GCF_042652965.1 Filifactor villosus | reverse complement strand
GAGGGAGTGGCTAAAATAACGGGCCGTTTTTCGATGAGATCCCTGGACCATTTTTCGCTTGACAAATACAAACTTGACTAAAGAAGAGTATAATGAGGAAAAAAACAAAATCGAAGATGAAATTCTAAAGTGTTTTGATAAAGTCAATAATGTTGAAACATTGTCCATAGCATTATTTGTTTATCGAGCGGTAACAAAGAAAAAAATGTATGAAGATGATCTAAAATTTTGGACTATAAAATTTAAAATGTGCAATCACTTGTTTTTTATGTGTTTAGAATACTTGAAGAATTCAAAACGAACTTTGTATGTTTCTTTTAATGATTATTGTCCAATTAGGAACTTATTTGTTTTAGGATATGCTATTTTAAAACATCAAAATGAATATAATGAACAGTTTTTCAAAGAAAATAAGAAAGAACTTGATGAGTTTTATAGTTATATGGAACAGATAAGTAATACAAAAGGAGATTTACATTCATATCAAATTCTAAATGCTAATTTACGGAAATATATAGAAAGTAAAAATATTTCTGAAGATAAAATAAGAGAAAATGCATTGAGTCAATTTTCAGGACCGTACATTTGTAAGTCTGTATTGCAGAATAATACATCATGGAAGCAAATTTTAAATGACAATTTGTCAGTAGTTCCGAATGATGACATTATTAGTGTTCCTATATACAAATTAAAAAAATATAATAAAAAATTTTGTGGATTTATAGAAATATTTGAAGCTAGGAAATGTAGTAATCCATCTGATCCAGAATCGGATTTGTTTTTTTCTTATAGAACAAAAGACTTTATTTTTATTTCAAAAAAGATATTATATGATACGCAGTCAGCTATTGAAACATTTATAACTTGGGGACAATATGAAAATGTGATTAAATATTTCTTTGGGACAACTATTAATCAAAAAATATTGAGGAACTATAATCTTTTGATGACATATAAAGTTGTAGATTTATTAATATCAAATAAGTACATTGTTCCTATGAATAATTGGCAAAGAATACTGATTCCCAGGGTTGAGATATCAAATTATGTAGAAGACAGAAAACGCAGGAATGAGCTGGGTGATATAGATATATTATTTTATTCTGAAAATACACAGATATTATATATAGTAGAATATAAAAATTATCAAATGCTAGTAAGCAGATTGGGTGATCTTGGAGCTGATATTTCAAAAGTAGAAAGAGAGAATACTTCTGAAAAGGTAAAAAAAAGACAGCGATATATTAGTGATAATGTTGAAAAATATGTAGAGATGCTTTTTGGAAAAAATATAATATAAAAGATATAAAAAGCATAATTTTGACAACAAAGCCTTGTTGGCATTTCTATGTGAATAAGTCTAAAGACTATATTTATATGGATTGGATAGAATTTGAAAATAAAATAATAGAGAAAAAACTGTAGATTAATGGAGCAAGAGTTTGATTATATTATGTAATGGGAATTATTAAAGTGAAGATTAGAAATTCAAAAAATTATGTATCCAATACTTGACACAAGGGTGAAATGTAAATGATGACGTGATATCAACACGCATTGCCTTCTTGCCTACCTATAATAGAACCATACTGAAATGTAAATAGGAAAGTAATCGGGCTCTCGACAGGGAAGATCGGGACCTATAATAGAACCATACTGAAATGTAAATCCTCATCGTCTTCATCGTCAAAGACTGCAAGCGCGGTACCTATAATAGAACCATACTGAAATGTAAATGAATACAAGGAATAAAAAAAATCATATATTTTATAGAACCTATAATAGAACCATACTGAAATGTAAATTCGAAAGCGCTTTGGAGCACGGAAAAAAAGAAGACACCTATAATAGAACCATACTGAAATGTAAATTCTTTCGCTGATGAATCTGCTCTTACAGGCGTTACTCCCTATAATAGAACCATACTGAAATGTAAATAAAAAAACACATAAAGAAAATTCATAAACAGAAAATGCCTATAATAGAACCATACTGAAATGTAAATGCGGATGCCGTGAGGGTGGAAATCAAGAGACAGAAGGCCTATAATAGAACCATACTGAAATGTAAATGTTATCTCTCCAACCCTCATCGTCCATTGCAATCTTACCTATAATAGAACCATACTGAAATTGTAAATCAGCAATGCTACTTCTTACACGCGGAATCAAGCACTTTAATAAAATCAGATTGCAATGTTCGAAAAATTTGAGAATATAATTTCCTAATATTTTTACTATATAAATTTTGAGAATATGGGCGAATGATTTGAATAAGATATTGAGGAAGCGAGAAAAAATATGGAAAAAGATTTTGAGATTTTGAAAAAATATGATATGCTGTTAGAAAAGAAAGGGGAATGAAAATGCAGGATATCGTATTTCAAAGAAAGATATATTCTCAAATGTTGAATTGGAAAGAAGAATCAAATGGAAAAACCGCATTATTAATCAAAGGGGCAAGGCGTGTTGGGAAGTCAACTATTGTGGAACTTTTTGCCAAAAAGGAGTACCAAAGCTATATTTTGGTGGATTTTTCGAAAGCGTCAAAGGAGATTAACGGGCTATTTGAAGATATTTCAGACCTCAATTTTTTCTTTTTGCAACTGCAACTTTTGACCAATACCAATTTATATGAAAGAAAATCTGTGATCATCTTTGATGAAGTGCAACTTCAACCGTTGGCCAGGCAAGCAATTAAGCATTTGGTAAAGGATGGCAGATACGATTATATTGAAACGGGTTCCCTACTTAGTATTAAAAAAAATATTAAAGATATTTTGATTCCAAGTGAAGAAACAAGAATTTCTATGTTTCCAATGGATTACGAGGAATTTCGTTGGGCATTGGGCGATGATGCGACAATTCCTTTGATCAAAACTGCGTTAGAACAAAAAATTTCACTGGGAGATAGCGTCAATAGAAAGTTGATGAGGGATTTTAGATTGTATATGCTGGTTGGAGGAATGCCGCAAGCGGTGGAGGAATATATTACAACCAATAATTTTAGGAAGGTTGATCAGGTAAAGAGGAATATTTTGGAACTTTATGAGGATGACTTTCGCAAAATCGATCCAACAGGCAAGACGTCCCTATTTTTTAAAGCGATTCCGGCACAGCTCAGTAAAAACATTTCCAGGTATCAAGTTTCTTCCGTGGATAGCAATAGCAGACCTTCCAAAGTGACGGATTTGATAGCGGAAATGGTGGATTCAATGACAGTCAATATCGGTTATCATGCCAATGATCCCGGTATCGGCCTGGCTTTAAATAAGGATATCAGTCGGTTTAAGTTGTTTTTGGCAGATACCGGATTGTTTGTAACATTGGCGTTTATGGATAAAAGTTTTACTGAGAATATTATTTACGAAAAGTTGCTAAGTGATAAGCTTCCGGCAAATATGGGATATATTTATGAAAATATGTTGGCGCAGATTTTGCGGACTGCCGGAAATGAACTATATTATTACACAATGCCTACCGAAAGTGCAAAGCATAATTATGAAATTGATTTCCTGTTGTCAAAGGGCGGAAAAGTTTGCCCAATAGAAGTGAAAGCCTCCGGCTACAAAAGACATACTTCTTTGGACAAGTTTATTGAAAAATACTCGGACAGGATCTTGGAAAAATATTTGGTATATACCAAGGATCTCAAGAAAGATGGAGAGATTTTGTGTGTTCCTATCTATATGATGCCTTTTTGGGAATAAAAAAATTTTACTGAAAAAAATCTGTCGAATCTTGGTATTGTAAATTTATCGGGGAGATTCTTTGTCGGTAACAAATTGAGCGTGATTTTATATAAAATTCGCTTACAAAAAAGAGGAGAAAGTGATAGAATTGGGACAGGCTGACAGAGTTAGCTTCGATAATGGGATGAAATAGTGATTCGGAATCACACGTTTTAATAGAACCATACTGAAATGTAAATGCGAGATTAATCTCGATGAAATCAACGTGTATGGAACTTATAATAGAACCATACTGAAATGTAAATTTTGCTCCTGATATTGTCCTGTTGTTTGCCCCGTGTGCCTATGAACCATACCGGTCTTGTGTTTAGTCAAGTCCTAAATTTGGTGTAAATTCAAAAAGATTGCCTTTAGGTTATGAAACCTGTCGTCTTAGAGGATGTCTTACATCCTCTTGACTGCTCACATGCATATCTGTGAAATCGGTCAATGGGTGTACAGTACTCCAGAAAGGGGATAGGGATGCTTGTACCGTTCTTAATTTTTCAAAGATTTCATGATGAATGATAGCACATTTATGATATAATATGGCCTGTGAAACGGATTGTTTGGAACTTTGAGTAAGAGGAGACACCGCACAAAGGGGTGTGTTGCTTTTGCTATTGTCTTATACAGTACAAAAATATGAGATCAACACCTCTAAGAATTTTACCCTTTGGGTGAAATCGGTTTTTTCTGTTTTTTGATTTATGCAGGATCTCCCTGATAATATGGATCAACGGGTCTCTTATATGAGCCCGGTCGGATGTTATGGAACAGGAGGAAGAAGATGTTTAATTTTTTCAAAAAGAAAAAGAGTCCCAACCTTGTACCGCCGAACAGCCAGAGGTATTATTATCCGTCCAAAGAACTGATAGGGGAAGAATATTGTTCCGATATCATCTGCGAGGAGAGTTTTCATCGTTTGCAGGAAAAGGAAAGGCTGAAGTATTCTTTGATCTGTGAGATCGAAGGCTCGAATATCGATGAGACGGAGACCGCTTGCTCAATGGAGAAGTACGCACAGGGGAAGGATGTTTTTGAAGTGGTGGTCATAAGAGAAGAGGACAAGGAGTACTCGGATAAAAGCAACGGGGTCTCCTATTGCTATCTTCCTTCTGTGGTAGAGTGTTATGACAAGGATGCTCCCACCACCTTTTTTGTGTCTCTCATAGAAGGCAGGTGTGAAATCCTCTCAAATTCGAATGTTCTCTCGGGCGAGGATGCAGACAACTATCTGCCTTGGTATAAGAGTGTCGGAAAGTATAGTCCGGTTAGAGACGGCAAGGTCATAGAGAGAATAGAGGCTTCGCTTATCGCAATGGAAAAACAACTCGATGAGCAGATAGCCAAGTACGGTATCTTGCTCGAAAATGCCGAAAAGGCAAAGCAAGAGAGGATCGAAAAAAACAAGAAAAGGCTTGCGATGTTTTCCGAAGGTATAGAAGAAGTTCTTTTGGCGATGGGGGTCTCTTCCTCTGCCTGCAAGTCGATCATAAAGAAGGCGGTCACGGAAGAAGACTTTGTGATGGAAGTGTTGCACATCCTTCAGGACAAGGGATATATCGTCTATCTCGATTGGAAGGACGATGTCGAAGAAGTTCTGTTTTCCCTCAATATCATTCTGAAGAAAAAAGAGAAACCTCTGCTTGAAGAAAAAGACTTTGATCTTGAGGAGGAAGTCTACTGCGACGAGGCGCTTGAATACATCCAAAAAAGAGCGGAAGAACAGAGTTTCGTTCTTATCGATACAGGCTCGGACGGCGTTTATGTGACTGCAGTTGATCGGGATGGGGTCGAAGACTTTGTTTCCAAAGCGGAGAAGTTGTTTTGCCTGCCGGAGGTCGGGTTTTCGGTCAGGAAAGCCTAACGGGAAAATTTTGAAAAAACCTATCCCCGGTTTACAAGAGGAGTGGAGAGAGGAAGTATATGAAAAGAAGACCCCTGATCGAAAAGTTGAAAGAATATAACGAGGCATACATTCCGATGCATATGCCCGGGCACAAGAGGAATACGGAGCTTTCCCCGAGATCGAGCTATCTGAAAGACTTGTCGGCACACTTGGATATTACCGAGGTGCAAGGTTTTGACGATCTGCACTCTCCGGAAGGGATCCTGCTGGAATCGATGAGAGAGGCGGCGGAGTTTTGGGGGAGTGAGACAAGCAGGTATCTTGTTAACGGGAGTACCTGCGGGATCCTCTCGGTCATCTATGCCTTGACCGAGCCGGGCGACAAGATATTGGTTGCGCGGAACTGTCATAAGTCGGTATACCATGCGGTGGAGATAAGAGATCTGCACCCCGTCTTTATCTTGCCTGAAGAAGACGAGGAGACGGGGATCCTGCTCGACATTCGTCCGGATCAGGTGAAAAGCAAGTTGATAGAGCATGGGGATATCAAGCTGGTCGTAATAACAAGCCCGACCTATGAAGGAGTGATCAGCGATATTCAAAAGATTTGCATGCAGGCTCACGAACAAGGGATCCCCGTCCTTGTAGATGAAGCGCACGGAGCTCATCTGGGCCACTTCGACATCTTTCCTGAGAGCGCGGTGAGATTGGGAGCGGACGTTGTGATCCAAAGTATGCACAAGACTCTTCCGAGTTTAACTCAGACAGCGATCCTTCATATTAACGGGAAGTTGATCGATCATGAGAAGATCTGCAGGGCGATCTCTATGTTTGAGACTTCAAGCCCCTCCTACCTTCTTATCGCTTCGATGGATTCCTGTATGAGACTTTTGAAAGAAGAAGGCAAGATTCTGCTCAAAGAATGGAGATCGGATCTTGACAGTGTTAGAAGAGGGATGGAAGAACTTCGATACCTCAAACTCTTTGGACGTAAAAGAAAGAATTTTTTTGACTACGATGTCAGCAAGATCGTTATCTATACGGGAGATACTTCCATGACGGGGAAGGAGCTTGCAGAGCTTTTGAGAAGGAAATATCGGATTGAGACGGAGATGAGCTCGACGGATTATTGCACTGCTATGACGGGACTTGGAGATAGGATGGAGGATCTGAAACAGCTCGGCAGAGCCTTGAGAGAGATCGACAGAGAGCTTGAGCGGTTTTCGCCCGGAGGAGGAAGGTCGACTAAGACCAAGTACCTTCTCCCGAAGCAGTGCGTAGATATTGGAAGAGCGCTTTCTTCTCCCGATGAGATCGTGGGACACTCCGAGGCGGAGGGGCGTATCTGCAGTGAGTATGTCTGGGCCTATCCGCCGGGGATCCCTCTGCTCGCTCCCGGAGAGTTTATTACAAGTGAGATCTTAGCTTTGTTCGAATCCTATGCCGAGCAAGGGATAGAACTGAGATGGGGGAAGAAGCATTCAAGCAAGGAAGTCTGCGTACTTCTGCCCTGATTATTTGGATGACACCGCACAAAGCTGCATCTTGATTTTTCTGTTGTTTTATACAACGAAAAAATCTCATGAAGTAAACACTTGCAACAATATTTTTTGTATGAAACCGGTTTTACTCTATTTCTGTGAATTGTACGGTATCTCCTTTGTACGAGTTCGGTTGAGGGGCACATAGAGATAAATATAGTCTGATCCGCATAAACAAAAGACAGAAAGTTATGTAAGACATTCTCTGAGACGATAGGTCTCATAACCCAAAGGCGATATTTTTGCATTTATACCAAATTTAGGACTCGACTTCTCTCAGAAGGAGATTGTGGTATTGTTTTACAAAATAAGCGGATCTGGGGGATGAATATCTTCGCAGAGTCTGTTTTTTTAACTATATGGTATTGCTCTATCTCTGTTTTCGTTTTGAATTCTATATTGCCTTTCGAAGGGATCAACAAGTCGGGCCGTGTTTTGTTTCGGCATGCGATTTCCCTATTGTAAAAAGGGGGCATTTTATGTTAAAATGTAGACATAATAATAAAAGAGATGAGGGCTTATTATGAAACGTATTCAAACGCTAAAAACAAAGAGCTTAAGAGACAGTGTATTGCACGGAGGTTGCGGAGAGTGTCAAACTTCCTGTCAGTCCGCCTGTAAGACATCCTGCGGAGTTGCAAACCAACCTTGTGAGTCGGTATCGAGACCCGGCAGAATCAAGACTCTGAAGGTAAGAAACCTCAGAGACAGCGTATTGCACGGAGGTTGCGGAGAGTGTCAAACTTCCTGTCAATCCGCCTGCAAGACCTCTTGCGGAGTTGCAAACCAACCCTGCGAACAACATGCGTAATTGGTAATTGTGTAACACCCAATGACCGCCGATCGTGATCGGAGGTCATTTATTTTTGATTAGGAGAAACTATGATACATCAATACAAGTTAAACGGGTACAATATCGTTTTGGACGTGCACAGCGGAAGCGTACATGCGGTCGACGAGGTCGCTTACGATATCATCGAATGGTATCAGCAGTATGATCAGGAAGAAATCGTCGAGAAGATACAGGAAAAATATCCGAGCTATGGCTTGAGCAGAGAAGAGATCTTTGATTGCATGGACGATGTTGAGGAACTTAAGAGAACGGGACAACTTTTTACCGAGGACATCTACGAGAGTCTCTCCGGAAGGAAGAAATCGGATGACGTGATCAAGGCGATGTGCCTGCATGTCTCACATACCTGCAACCTGTCGTGTGAATACTGTTTTGCAAGACAGGGCAAATATCAGGGAACCGATGCTCTTATGAGTTTTGAGGTGGGCAAGAAGGCTCTGGACTTCCTGGTCGAGCGTTCGGGTTCAAGGGTCAACCTGGAGGTAGATTTCTTCGGTGGAGAGCCACTGATGAACTGGGACGTAGTCAAAAAACTGGTCGAATACGGTAGAAGTTTGGAGAAAAAATACAAGAAAAACTTTCGCTTTACATTGACGACAAACGGAGTTCTGCTCGATGATGAGGTGATCGAATTTGCTAACAGGGAGATGCATAACGTAGTCCTGTCCTTGGACGGGAGAAGGGAAGTCCATGACCGTTTCCGCAAGAATTATGCCGGCAAGGGGAGCTACGATGTCATCCTTCCCAAGTTCCAAAAGCTTGTTGAGAGCAGAAACGGCGAAGGCTACTACATGAGAGGTACCTTTACCCACCATAACACCGATTTTACAAACGATGTCCTTCATATGGCAGATCTGGGCTTTACCGAGCTCAGCATGGAACCGGTGGTATCTTCCGAGCAGGATGCAAACGCTTTGACGGAGGAGGATCTGCCGAAGCTGTTTGAGCAGTACGAGATTCTTGCCAAGGAGATGCTTAAGCGCAAGAAGGAGGGAAGGCCGTTCAGTTTTTATCATTATACCATCGATCTGGAAAACGGTCCCTGCGTACACAAGAGGATCTTGGGCTGCGGTTCGGGTACGGAGTACTTGGCAGTCACTCCTTGGGGAGACCTCTATCCCTGTCATCAGTTTGTCAACGATCCCTCTTGTCGGATGGGAAGTTTGGACGAGGGCATTACCAATGCAACTCTGCAGGAAGAGTTTAAGGCCTGCAACATCTATTCTCATGAAGAGTGTGTCGATTGTTGGGCAAAACTTTATTGTTCAGGCGGATGTGCGGCAAATTCCTATCACGCAACGGGAAAGATCACGGGAATCTACGATTACGGGTGCAGACTTTTCCGAAAGAGGATGGAGTGTGCTATTATGATGAAAGTTGCAGAAGCGGACGAAGAATAGTCGAAGAAAAGATCGTGTACAGGTACAGAAGACTCTCATTTTTGTTTCACGAAATACACAGGCTCCGCTCTTTATGTCGTTACCGACCGAGTAAAGGGAATATCCTCATAGACTTTGTTTTTTGTAAGACCGGTTTTGTTTTGTCTGTTTAATTGTGAGGTACTTCTCCAAGGAGATCTGTACCTTATTGCGGAGTCCGGCTGAGCCTCATCAACGATATACGATCTGTAATACAAGGGAACGGTCAGGAGACATCTTAGCCATAAAGAGTGTTTGGAGGATGTGGAGCTATGAGTAATAAGGAGAACGATAAGAAATATTCGGCTTATGGGATGTATATTCTGTCTTTATTGATCTTCGGCACAAACGGATTCTATGTCTCACATATATCTTTGGCGGCAAGCCATATCGTTTTAATGCGTACTTTGATCGGTGGGGCTTTATTGACGCTCTTAGTATTGTTGCGTGGCGGTTTTGATAAGACGAGTATCTATGAAGAGAGGATACCGCTTTTAATCGGAGGAACTACCCTCGGTTTGAACTGGATTGCACTTTTTGAAGCTTACAGAGTGTTGAATGTTAGTCTGGCAACGTTGATCTACTATGTAGGGCCGATCCTCGTATTGTTATGTTCTCCGATTCTTTTTCATGAGAAACTCACGGGGAGAAAGTGGATATCTGTTCTAATAGTCGCCATCGGACTGGTCAATATAAGCGGAAGTATCGTTGTTACGGGAATGAATATACCGGGGCTTGGTATTGCAATGATTTCGGCCTTTCTTTATGCCGTCTTGATCGTGTTTAACAAACAGATCACCCGTACAAGCGGGATGCAGACAGCAGCTGTTGAATTGAATGTGGCCTTTGCAGTTGTATTGATGTATGCATTAAGTACAGCAGGTATTCCGCATATAACGGTGCGTGATCTGCCCTATATTGTAGTGATTGGCTTTGTGAATACGGGAGTTGCATATCTATTGTATTTTTCAGGTTTGCAAAAGTTGTCCGGACAATCGGTAGCCTTGATCAGTTACCTTGATCCGGTCTCAGCGCTTTTGTTTTCGGCACTCTTACTTCACGAAGTAATGACTTCGGCACAAGCTATCGGTGCAGTGCTGATCATTGGAGGAGCCATGCTGGGTGAAATAAGGCCCCGAGGATAAGAATAGTCTGTTCGATAGCGGCAGCTTCCGACATTGATGATCGGATGCTGTTATAAGCCCGGGAGTAATACTGCACAAATATGAAATTTTGATTTTCCTATACATTTGTAAAAATGGGATTTTGTCAAATGAACACTTTCAAGAAGTTTAGAATCCACACATACTATTATCCGCTTGAATCATTGATGTCAATATTTTTCGTTCTACGGGCGACAAAATGGATTGTATGCTTGTAAGCCTCGATATAACGGCCTTTCTATCGGAGAATAGTATAACTTGCAACTTCCGGTTTTTTGAGAAGAACTGTTTAACAAAACGAGAACATGGAAATAAATGTAAGTAGATCGCAAGCGACAAGAGGTATCAGTTGAGGACCGAACCCCGTTGTTGAAAATGTGATATGAGGAGGAAAGAGATTGATATTATCGGGAAAAGAGATACAAAGAAGAATAGGCAGTGAGATCATCATCGAGCCCTTCGATGAGCAACGTCTCAATCCCAACAGCTACAACCTGAGACTGCACAACGAATTGTTGGTCTACGATGAGGGGATCTTGGATATGAAGAAACCCAACAAGATACAGAGGATAGTCATTCCCAAGGAGGGATTTGTCCTTGAACCCAACAAACTATACTTGGGAAGGACGGTTGAATTTACACAGACGAAGGACTTGGTCCCGATGTTGGAAGGGCGTTCCTCCATAGGAAGGTTGGGGTTGTCTATCCATATTACTGCCGGTTTTGGAGATGTAGGTTTCTCCGGGTATTGGACTTTGGAGATCCACACCATTCATCCTGTTCGGATCTATCCCGATGTTGAGATCTGTCAGATCTACTACCATACCATCTGCGGAGACTATGAGAACTATGCGAGTGGAAAGTATCAGGGCAACAACGATATTCAGCCCAGTCTTCTGTACAAAGACTTTGAGTAATGCACAAAACCGTTCTAATTGCTACTGTGGCAATACCGCACAGTTTGAAAACCGGCATAGAATCAAATTTATATGAAGGATGAAATTTTTGAAAATCTTGGTATGATAAACTTTTATAATCTATAAACCGAAAAAACGCAAGTTTGTCTCTGGATGGTACTTCTCTATTATCCGATAGAAGGGTCGTCGTATCGATCCTGCAATCTCAAAAAGTTGTTTCATCTTCTGTGGGATACAATATGATTGATATCAACCACACAATGACTAGTGTCTTGACCTGTTGTTCATTATTTTTATTTCTTATCTTTATGTATGAGGCGAAAGATTTCATAATAAAAAGTCGGAACTACAATGAATTTCAACATCCCATTACACTAGAAGTACAATACTGTTATTCGTTTGAATATTTGATATTGATGAGTCTGACTTCTTTAGAACTGAAATATTTTGTTTGGATGATCGAGGCGGATATAACCGTTCTTTGATCGAAGAATAGGAGAATATCGTCAACGATCAAGTATAGGATCGGTATCATCGAATGATTGAGATGGATAAGGGGATCAAGGTATTTGGAGATAAAAACGAACTGTAACATGGAGGAGAATATGAAGATATACAATGTACAAATGATCATCAGTCAACAGAGTGCAGATGAGAACTATCTTACCGCTGAAAAGTGGATCCGCAAGGCGGGGGAGGAAGGAGCGGATGTTGTCGTACTTCCCGAACTGTGGAATACTGCCTTTCATATGGATGAGAACGTGATTCGACTGGCGGATGTTGATGGTCTTCGCACACAGGAATTTCTGTCCGGGTTGGCGAAGGAATATCATATGAATATCGTAGGAGGTTCCGTTACGGTCAAGGAGGGAGATCGGCTGTACAACCGGTCTTATATCTACAACCGGGAGGGAGAGTTGATCGAGACCTATGATAAGGTGCATTTGTTTTCCTATGTCAAGGAAGAGAATTACTTCGAAAGGGGAAGTAAGCCGGGTATTTTTGAGTTGGATGGACATAAGTGCGGAATCGTGATCTGTTACGATACGAGGTTTTTGGAGTGGGTAAGACTCTATGCCCTTGCAGGTGTCGAGGTGTTATTCAGTGTTGCCGAGTGGCCGATCAAGCGTCTTCCTCACTGGAAGAGCATCCTGCAAACCCGCGCGATTGAGAACCAGTTTTTCGTGTCGGGGACTAATTTTGCCTCTCTAAAAGTAAACGGAAAATTTGCCGGAGAGTCCGCAGTCTATGATCCTTGGGGTGTTCGTATCAGTGAGACCTTGGAGGAAGAGGGTCTTGTTGTAGGAGAGGTCGATTTCTCGAGATTGGAAGAGATACGAAGCACCATCAATGTCTATAGAGACAGAAGGACCGATCTCTACGATGTTGTTGCCAAGGACAGCAGACTCTTCGGATAATGCACCGGAGAGTTGAATTTTCAAAGACGGTCTATTTGTTGAGAGCGGGATGAAAAGCATAGAGGGAGCAGTTCAAAATAAATTCACCGTTATTTTGAACTGCTCCCTTGTTTTTTTATATTATTATCCATTTAAATTGCTTATACTACTATTCGTTTGAGTAGTGGATATAAACGTTCTGTCCCCATAGAAGACAAAATAGTTTTTCGTGGTCGAAAAACAGATATATCCATACTTCTATTGGAGAAGAGCATTAGTAGCTCATATGAACGTAGTTTATACTATTGTCTATTAGAATTGACAGGTTGAATACTTTGGAATATATGATTCTCCAAATTGTTTTTCGGCAGTTGTACATTCTGTATACCCGAGATTTCAAACGGAGAATAGTATTACTTTTATTTGCTCAAATTATAATCCGTATCTACACATCCCATAAACCTGACATTTTTATTAGGTTTTAGTATTACTCCTTGCTGCTTTCAATAAGTTTGACAAGAGAACCTTCCTTCAGACCTTCAATATTGGGATTCTTGATGACGAGATCTCCCTCGGAGAGACCTTCCGAAATAACAAAGTCCGAACCGGTCTCATAGGAGACGACGACTTCCTGAATGGCTGCCTTCCCTTCCTTCATTAGGAGTACGGCATCCTTATCATCCTCGATAGAGAACACGGCGGATTTGGGAACCGCAATAACATCCTTCATTTCCTTTAGGATGAAATTGAGGGTAACATCGTAGTTTTCGGATAAGATCAGATCTCCTTTATTTTCGATAAAGACCTTTACCTTGACCTTCTTCTCGTTGAGTCCCAGCCCCGAAACAGTGCTGTCTGCAAAGGAGCTGATGTCGATAATCCTGCCCGTCCCGTGTAGGTCATGAGAGTTTGTCTTTTGGGTGATATCGACCTTATCTCCGATATGGAGGTAGATGACATCGTCGACAAGGACTCTGCTCTCGATTCTGAGGTCATCACTGTCTGTGACCGTTACCAATGGAGAAATCGGGGGAGCAAACTCTCCGCTTTTCACTGAGACCTTGGATATGACTCCATCGATGGGAGAGAAAATCTTTGCCTTGGAACGATGTTCCTTGAGCTGTTCGATGTTTTCCTCAATGGCCTTCTCCTGTCCGGTATACATTTGGTCGGTTCCCGCCTTCGGTTTGCTCTGCTCATAAATCAAGGAAAGTTCTTTATCTTGAGCTTCCTTCTTGAGGGTAAGGCGATCCTTTGCCAAGATAAGGGAGTCGAGTTCCTGTTTTGCAAGGGCACCACTGTCATAGAGATTTTGTGCATCCTCGATTTTTTTTTCGAGGTCGGCAAGCTCAATGCGACTTGCTTCGATCTCGAGTTGCTTTGCTTCGACCATCGATCGGTACAAGGTGGGATCACTCATCTTTTTTTGTCCTCGAACACTTTGAAGATTTGCTTCAAGCTCGGAGATCTTGTGTTCGATGTCCGAGGTATCGAGAGAGATCAGAAGGTCTCCTCTGGATACACGGGTGTTTTCTTTAATCGAACTCAGGACTCGTCCTCCTATTTCCGAGGAGAGGGTTATCGTGTCAGAGCCCACGACGGTTCCCGTTTCTTCAATGCTGTGGTCGAGGTTGGAGAGTTTGGCTTCATAGACAGCGACAGCTATCTTCTTGTTCAGTTGCAAGAAGGCGGTAAACGCGATGATGATCCCTATAAGGATCCAAAGTATCCATTTATACAGTTTTTTCATTTTTCTAACCTTCCTTTCTATTCGCGCTCTTTCAATACCTCGACGATAACGAGATCATTGATCTTTTTATTTCCTGAGATCTGCGCCAGAGCAATCGATACGGCAACGCAGACAAAGGCCCATACAAGCCCTTGAAAATTGAAATCGGTGGGGACTGTGAAGGTGTCGTCCGAGATCGCAAGGGAGACGTAGTGCAAAAACACTTTTGTGAGAGGGATACCTAAGATGATCGCACAGGCGGCGATAAGTTTTTGCTCCAGGGCGATGATCTGAGAGACCTCCTTGCGGCTCATCCCCAGTACCAAAAGAGAGGAGAGTTCCCGACTCCGCTCGCTGATGCTGATCGTATAGGAGTTATAGATGACGATAAAGCACATAACGATGCCGAACCCTGAAAATACATAGGTCATAAAGGCGAAGGTCTGAAGAAAGTCGAGCATTTTTTGCTTCATCTTATCACTGTGAACGATGTTTGAAACAAGAGGACTTTCTTCGTAATCCTTCTGCATAGTTTCGATCAAATCTTTGTTTGCACGAAAGATGATCGAGGTGGCGATGTTTTTTTGTTGCAGGAGTTCCTCTAAGTCGTTTCTCTCCATATAGATGCCGAGACCGACGTTTTGTTTTACGATCTTGGTGACGGTCCTCTTGACCTTTTCCGGGTTTTTCATCAGAAAGCTTTTGATATAGATACTGTCCCCGACCTTGACCCTTAAAATATCCGCCAGACGCTGTGAAAGGAAGAGGTCGTTTTTTCTAAGAGGGATGCGTTTATCATCTTCATCGAGGATATGATACAGCTCGGTGTTTTCTTCGATCCCTGTGACACTGACATCCTTTGTTATGTTTTCGTGGTAGATCGACACCGGGATCTCAAGCAGTGCCTCCGCCTCCGATATCCCTCGGTATCTCTGCAACTCTTGGAGTGCGAGAGACTTGCGTACCGGATACTGAAAATGGATCTTGGCATCGTAGATCTCGCTGTAATCGTACTTGGCCAGGATGACCGTATCCCGGATATCCGAAAGGATGAAGACGGTCGCACTCAGGGAGAAGGAAAGCATGATCCCGAAGAGGATGAACAAACTTCTCTTCCGATTTCGGGAGATGTTTCTCACCGACATCCTGCCGAAGGTATGAAACAGAAAGAGGAAGGAGTCCAAGATCGTTTTGCGTTGCACATAGTGGGGCTCTTCCGCCTTGAAGGCCTCCAACGGAGAGAGGGCAAGGGTCTTTTTGGCTCCGATATAACCTGCCAGAGCGGAAAAAGAGATACCCATGACCGTGCTGATGGTCAGAGAAGAGGGGTAGAGGGTCCTCGAGATATAGGGAAAGTTAAAAAAGTTGTGGTACATCCTAACAAAGGAAGAGAGGGCAGGTATAGACAGGAGGATTCCCAGAGCCGAACCTGCGACTCCCAAGATGACCGAAAACAGCATATAGTGGTGCAGGATTCTCCTATCCGAGTACCCGAAAGCCTTTAAGATCCCTATCTGTGAGCGTTGGGACTGAACAAGGCGCTCCAACATCATGATCTGTATCATCGACGAAATAAAGAGGAACAAAAGAGGAATAAACAGACTCATCGTCTTTGCTTCAACAACTTCTCCGTCGACGATGACATGGCTGGTCTGATACTTTCTGGGGATGATGGAGGAGATGTGGTAATTCTTGAGACTGCTCTTCAAGGCATCGTTCACATCGCTGAATTCATATCCTTCCTTCAGGGTAAATACCAGGTCGTTGTACTGCTGATCCAAATCCGTCATCTTCTCGGCGGTGTTTTTAGATACGGCGGCGATTCCGTAGGTGTCATAGTTCGGCAGGATGTCACGGATGTCTTTGATGCTGTATATGAACTCCGGACTTGCTCCGATACCGCTGACTGTAAACCTTGTTTCCGTACCGTTTTTGATGATGTTGACCACATCCCCCGTCTTGAGGTGATGAAATTCTGCAAAACGGCTGTCCAGGAGGACTTCGTATTTTTCGGCGGAAGGATAGTCTCCCTCTTGAAGCAGAAAACGATTGATGTGGTTGACCTCGTCATCAAAGGAGATCAGCTTGAGATAGATATCATCTCGACTGTTCTCATAGGTTATCTTCGCCGTTTCGATGATCCTGCCTTCGATTCGTTCGATCCCTTCAATTCGATGAAGAGGTTCCACCTTGGTGTAGGGGATGTGCTTCAGCTCAATGAAACCGTCCGCAAAACCGTGGCTATCATAAAAGCTTTGCTGGGAGTAGTGCAGGTTTTTGCCCAGCATGTCGAAGGAGGAGAAAATAAGGATGCCCAGTGCGACCAGGATGATGACGGCAAGGTTGGAATCCTTCTTGTTCCAAAGGTCGCGCCCCAGTTTTTTGTATAAGATCATAATGATCACCTTCCGTAATCTTCTATAGTTCGAGTTCTTCAACGGGGCAGGGATGAGCATTTTCCTGCACCCGGATCAACTGACCGTCCTTCAGGTAAAAGACTCTGTCGGCCATATTGGCAATGGCTGCATTGTGGGTGATGATAACGACGGTTTTTTTGTAGACGGAGTTGAAATCCTTGAGAACCTTCAGGATCTCAATGCTTGTCTTGGAATCCAGAGCACCTGTGGGTTCATCACAGAGAAGGAGCTTGGGATTTTTGCACAAGGCTCTTGCAAGGGCTACTCTCTGCTGCTCTCCTCCCGATAACTGCATGGGGAAGTGATGGAGGCGATCGTCAAGACCCACGGAGGAGAGGATCTCTCTTTCATCAAAGGGATCTTTTGCGATCTCTACGCTGAGTCTTACGTTTTCAAGGGCGGTAAGGTTCGACATAAGATTATAGAACTGAAAGACAAAGCCGATGTTATCACGTCTGTAAAAGGTAAGTTGTTTCTCCGAAGAGTGGTGCATGGGCACATCGTCAAAGAAGAACTCCCCCTCCGTCAGGGTATCCATTCCCCCTATGATGTTGAGCATGGTGCTTTTGCCCGAACCTGAAGGCCCCAAGATGACCAGAAATTCGCCGTCATAGATGTCGAAACTCACATCGGATAGGGCTCGAACCTCAAGGGAGTCTAAAGAATAGCTCTTGGATATATGGTTTGCGCGGATCAGTATTTTTTTCATAACAAAACCTCGATTCCAAACAATGGATGAATTCCGGAAATTCCCAATCCTGATGGAATGTTCATGGTGAAAATCGTAAAAATACTCCAAACAGGTCCGGCATGGACACAGTTCAATTACATGATAGAGTACAATCCGATCAAAATTCCATCCATAGAAAATAATACGAACAACATAGACGATTCTTTGATGGAAGCGGTGTGATATCCGGTACAGCGACATGGCGGAAGCTCCCCTTATTTGGATCCTTATTCTAAGACACAAGGAGCTGGAGCCTATTTGACATTGATTCCAACATGTTAATGTACCCATTTGTAACAATGAACATTCGTTTTATCCTCTGTGGGGTGCAAATTGCCGATATTCGAAGCTCAAGTGAATAACAGTTTTATACTATTTTTCCTTTGAATTGTAGATATAAACAATCTGTGATCCATAGAAGATAAACCGATTTTTCATGGGTTGAAAAACAGATATATCCATACTTCTATTATTGGAGAATAGTATTACATATTTGATTGACGAGAAAATATTACCCGATAACAACTCAAGCAGGAAGACGGATAAAATATTTATTTAACAAACCTTCTTTGTAAAAACGCAAAAAGAACATAGGGTGTCTTTGTGCGGTATTGTTTTTATTATACTCCTCTTTCCATTCTCTTTCAATATTGATTTTCAATTAGACTTTAATATCATTTCTATTTTTTGGAAAAAAGCTCTGACGCGATAGTATGCTGCGATTTGGAACTGTCCATAGATGAAAAATTTTTTATATCGTTCATACGGAATTCTTATCGAAAAACAAAAGAACGTTCATGTTATGAAAGGATGGAAGTCTGTATTTCAAACCTCTTAACTCGGGTTTAAAAAGAAGCCTTTCCTGCGTTCACAATCCCGACTCCGATATGCAAGAATTTCCGGTCATATTGTCTTGTTTAAAGAATTGACAAAGGGGGAAATTTTGATATCATTGAAGCATTGAATGAATAAATCAAATAATATGGAGGTTAAAATGAAACAAAGGTGGAATAGGTTGCTGTCATTGCTTTTGATACTTGTGATGATGGCAGGATTTGCTCCGCAAAGCACATTTGCGAATGAGACGATCGAGGTGACTACTCAAGAGGAGCTTGCTGCGATCGGAAGCGGAAGCTATGTTTTGGCAAGGGACATTGTTTTGGATGAGAGTTGGGAGGCTATAAGCGATTTTGAAGGACAGCTTGATGGAAACGGAAAGACCGTCACAGCTGCCGGAGAGAGTTTGTTTTCCTATATCAACGAAGGAGCCCTCGTCAAAAACCTGATTGTTAGAGGAAGGGTTTCGGGCAATAAAAGCAAAGAACCCATCAAATTGGGAGGACTGGCGGAGGTCGTGAGAGGAAGGGTCCAAAATACCCTCATCGACATCGATCTGGTCCGTGATGCACTCTACGATTCCGTGGGAGGCGTGGCAGGATATGTAGATGGAGGACAGCTCGATACGGTTGTAGCGAACATTCGACTGACAACGGAACTTGAGGGGGAAGATGTCGACGATGAGAAGGTTTCGGGATTGGTTGGTGAACTTGAGTCGGGCTTAATAAACAATTCTTATTGGGTCGGTATTGAGCAGGGAGCTTATCTCTATGACGACGAAACTATGAAAGGCTCCGAAAAGATTGAAGAGACCGATCTGCAATCCGAAACTTTGAAAGCGAAGCTGAATGCAGGAGACAAAGAAGGTTATCTTCCTTGGGGGCTGAATGAAGACAGCTGGCTGGTACCCGGAGGCAAAAGAGAAGGGGAAGCAAGAGCACTTCTACAACGCCTTGTGGAAGATATGAGTAAAATCAATGCTTCCTTCTATACGCCGGAGAGTTTTCGGACATTTGAAGAAGAGTTGAACAAGGCGAAAGAGGTCCTATCACAGGATTCTTCTTCAGAGGATGAGATCAAAGCTGTGATGGAATCTTTGAAACAAGGCTTTGATCAACTTAGGCACCTTCCTCTGAACAAGGAGGAGTTGAGAGCGAAGGTAGAAGAGTGTAAGTCTTTGGAATTCAGCTTGTACGCGAAAGATTCCATCCTTAAGATGAAGGGATTGATCAAAAAAGCGGAACGGTTGCTCGAGAGCGAAACTGTGTTGCAAGAGGACTTGAACAGCACAAGGGAGGAACTGGAAGAACAGTTCTCGGCGATGGAAACCAGGGTAGTTCGCGGAGTCGATCTTTCGTCACATTCCGGAGAAGTGATTCCGGTCACCGATGTCGCACAGCTGAAGAACATGGAGGCGGATAAGGTCTACAGATTGGAAAGGGATCTTTCCATCTCTGCAGGCTGGTGGAATCCGCAGGAGATGAATGCCGTCTTTGACGGGAACGGTCATACGATCGAACTCGGTGCAGGCAGTTACTTCCCACTCTTTGATGTAATCGGAGAAAAAGGAGTAATTCAAAACCTGGGAATAAAAGGAAGCGTGAAATATAATTTTGAAGCGGGAGGTATTGCGGGGATTCACAAAGGGTTGATCATCAACTCCTATTCTCTGGCCGATATCGAAAGTACAAGAGGGGTAGCGGGAGGTTTGGTAGGTGTTCTTGACGGGGGGTCCATCATAAACAGCTATGTAAGTGCTCAGATAAAATCTCCGAGAGGATACGGAGCTCTCACAGGAAGAGTCGAATACGGATTAATCCAAAACAGTTATTGGAATGATAGGATGACGAGGGTCTCTTCCGATGAGGATACTCTGTTTTTAAAAGATTCTCAGGCAATGGCGCTTGAGGAGTTCAAAACCGCGGAGTTTATCAATCGTTTGAACCTGCAGCGTGCTCCCTACCTAAAATCATGGGGGAGACAGAGGCATACGGGTCTTCCCTATCATGGAGAAGATTTCGATTTTGAGGAGCAACAAGGCATTTTTGTCTATCCGGTAAAGTTTACTGATGTTTCGGGACGAAGCACGGTAATTGATCGAAAAGGAACGATTGATGTAAACTATATTTTGGGAGACAAAGATTTTCTTGTCGGGAAATTGGAGTTGGTAGGTTCCGACTTGAAAGAGGGAGAGGTTCGCTGGACGACTCTCGAGAACCACACTGAACATATAAAACCCGGCATAGAGAGCGGGGAGGTCTACTCTTACGGAGGAGGCACTACAACGGTCCAAGTATATAAACTCAATGCACAAAAAGAGCAGGGGGAGAAGATTGCAGAATTTGATCTGGTCGGAAAACTTCCCGAGATTGAAGATTTGCAGGTCTTTGTCGCGGACAAAGCACCGCAGCCCTCTCTTGAAGGGCTGCAAAACGTCGCTAAACAAAAGTTTGTCATAGAGGGAAGACAACATAAGGAACTGGTTTTTAAAGCCAAGTTCGAAGGCTCTTCTCAATATATCGATCTCAACGAGTATAATTTTGATTATCGTTATGACTATCGTTCGGAATCGGACAGGAAGAAGTTTAAGCATAACAGAGGAGAGTTTGTTTTTGAAGAACCGTATAAAACCAGGTTTTTTGCCCGTGTGGAAGATTTTGAAACCTATGTGGATTTGGAATCCGTCTATGTTCCGGTTCAAAGTATTCGACCGATCGGAGGAACCTATGAGGTTCATGCAAGAAACAGTATGAGCCTTAACTTTGATTTCATGCCTCTGACCGGTGCAGGGACCTTGTTGGGAGGAGATACCAATCAGGTTGTGGAAGTTGAACCGGCAAACGCATCCTATCATCACAAGTGGCAAATAAGCAGTACGGATCCTTCGATTGTAAATTATGTTCCTTATATTATCGTATCTCTTGTTCCGTACAAGGCGGGCGAAGTGGAGCTTACAGCCACTTCTTTGGATCCGAATATCGACAGTCCCATATCGGGAACATCAAAGGTGAAGATCGTCTACAAAAATCCTCTGCAAACCGTTGCTGTGACCAAGTCAAACTACCGTTTGAACGAGGAGGAAGAACTGCCTTTGGAGATGGAGCTGAAAGGTTCGAACCCGGAAGAAAAACACGTCAGCGAACCCAAGATTGAGTGGAAATATGAGGGTAGCGGAAAAGTGGAGATCCACACGAAACACAAGTATATCGATCAGGGAATAGGCAAGCCCTTTGTAGCCGATGACCGATATTATGTCAAAGCCATCCAAAAAGGTCGCGTTAAGGCGACGGGCTATCCGGTTGACAAAACCAATTCTCCGGAACCCATTGTACTCAACTTTGAAATAGGCTCCAATGACAGCCTTCCTGCTGTAAATGTCACCGAACTCGCTGAAAAAGGTCTGGAAGGTGGGAAAAATCATTTTCTCAAAAACTCTCTTCAGAAGGACTATCGTTTCGGTGATGAATGGGTCGTATTTGCGTTGTCCAGAAGCGGTCTTGAACTTGATCAAACAAAGAAGGAGGCATATATAAACTCCGTAAAAGAAGCCTATACAGTCTCAAACGAGTTCTACACGCAAAACCAAAAGCCTACAACGATTGCACGAACGATGATAGCTTTGGGTGCTCTCGGTATCGACCTCGGAGAGTTCCGAGAGTATGATTTTGTCGAAAAACTTCTCAACAACAAGGATATAGGAACAGGACTCAATGAGAGTGTCTATGCTCTGATTGCGATTGACACCAAGAACTATCCCGATCGGGGATATCGATGGGATCGCCAAAGTCTTGTCGATGAGATATTGAAATATCAACATCCTCAAACGGGAGGTTTCGGCTTATATGACAACAACAGCTCCGGACTTGATATGACGGCGATGGCATTGCAGGCTCTCAGGCGTTATACCTCGAGAGAAGAAGTTCGCAACGCAGTTGAAAAGGCACTGGAGTATTTAAAGAACAACTTGGATGCCGACATGGGTTACCAAAGCAGTGAAGCTGTTGCTCAAACGCTAATGGCACTGGCTGCACTTGAGAAGGATGTTCTCGATGACCGAAACGGCTTTTATCGAAACGAGCGAAAAAACATCGTTATAGCCTTGATGAACTTCTATGATGAAGAGGCAGGAGGATTTAAGCACGAGAAAAACTCACAATCCATCAACGATATTTCAACCGTTCAAGCCATGCAGGCCCTCAACGCCTACCTTCGTTACAAAGCGGGCAAACCGTTTATTTATGACTATTCGGATGTGTTTGAAAATACTCATGAAGAGGGGTTGACGACCATACGCTCCATCGTTCCGGTCAATCCTTTGAATGTTGAGGTGGGAACAGATCGTGAGGATGTGATCTCCAAACTTCCAATTCATACACTGATTGTAGACGATAAGGGAAGCATGCACAAGGTTGAGTTGCACTGGAATTTGAAAGATTACAACGGACAGCAGGAAGGAGAGTATGACGCCTTAGCCGCATTTGATCTGCCTCCGGAGGTAAGACAGTCCACTCCTTCTATGGAGCTGATCGTCAAGACGAAGGTCTTTGTAACAGTTCCTTCCTCTTCACAAGATATGACCGTGTATTTTACACTCCATGCTATGGAAATAGGAGGGAACAACGAGCTTATCTGGATACCGAGACAGGAGGTCACAGTTCCTGAACATAGCACGGTATATACGGTTTTTGATAAGGTTCTTGGAGAACATTCCATCTCTTATATCAATAAGGGGAACTATATTTCTTCAATCCGATCTCCTTACGATGGTCAGTGGTTGTCCGAATTTACCAATGGGAAGAACAGCGGGTGGATGTATAAGGTCAATGGAGAACATGTCAACTACGGTCTGGAAGAATATGTGCTTAAAGACAGAGATGAGGTCGTCTGGCATTACACCAACGATTATACCCAACTCTTTGAGACACGGACTCAAAACGAAGGTGCTGTTGTAGGATCCAAGTCGATCTCTGGGGAGGTAAAGATACGTCCCATCCTTCGAGGCGCCTTGGCGGAGGCAGATATTGACTCATCCTCTCTAAACGAGATTGACAGACTGTTGTCTGCAAGTACAAGCAAGGTTCTGACCTTCGATCTCAAGAGCGGCAAGGCGGTTGATCAAAGTGTAGTAAGGATAGCCAAGGTTGTGACGGATAAGCTTCGATCCGAGGAGAAGTTTAGCCTCAACCTCAAGACGGATTTGTTGGAGGTGCAGTTCGACCGAAACGCAATCAAAACCGTTTGGGAAGAGCAGAAAACAAACCAAGGAAGCTTTGAAATTTCGATAAAACGTATTGAGAACCTTCACAAGGAGGCTCCGGTAAAAATTTCTTCCAAGTCGGAGGAATCGCTCCGACACTTGATCGGAAGAAGGCCTGTACTTGAACTCAAAACGAAGATTGCAGAAAAAGAGATCTCGAATTATCGTCAAGGAAGAATGAGGATACACATCCCCTACACACTTCAGATCGGAGAAGAAAAAGATGATCTCAAGGTTTACAAGATAGGCTCAAGCGGTGAAGTATCTTCTGTGGACAATGTATCCTACGATGCGCTTGCAGGGGTTATGAGTTTTGAGACGGGAGAAACGGGAGTGTATGCGATCGGCATTGAGCAGACTTTGAAAAAGAGTGCTTTCTTCGTAGATGTCGATCAGGGTAAGTGGTATGCTCCCGCAATCGAAGCCCTCTTTGAAAGAGGCGTGATTTCGGGTAGGGGAGAGAGCAGGTTCTATCCGGATGAAAACATCAGCCGTGCGGAATTTATCACCTTGTTAGCGAAGTATAGCGGAGAGAAGACTCAACAGAGCAGTGCGATGTTTGAGGATGTCAGGAAGGGAGAATGGTACTATCCCTATGTGATATGGGCTCAAGAAAAAGGTTTTGTTACAGGTTATAGAAATCAATTCAGACCGAACGATCCGATTAACCGAGAAGAGATGGCCGTGATTTTAAAAAACTTCTATCATCAAGACGGAACTGCTGAAATCACAGATGCAAGTTTCGAAGATGAAAAAGACATCAGTCCGTGGGCGAGGGATGCAGTGGATATGATGAAGAACACAGGAGTTATTTCAGGTGATGAAAAACACAGATTTATGCCCAAACAACATGCAAGCAGAGCGGAAGCGGCTCAAATGCTCTATAAACTGTTTCAAGAAAAGAGATAGTTAGGATGATGTATGGAGACTTTCTGCCTCCATAGATTTAAATGCTATGCCTCTTGTATGATACAGAACTTATTTTTATATCGCAAAAACCCCATTGGCTTTGAAAGCAACGTTCTTTCACCTTGATGGGGTTTTTGTATTGTGTTAGAATAAAGAAACAATAGGATAAAAATGAGAAGCTATATCATTCTCTGATGGTAATATGGAAGGGGCGTTTTACAGGCACAACAAATCATCTTCTCATACTACTATTCCTTTGAATGGTGGATACAACGATTTGTACTCCATAGAAGAGAAAACAACTTTTCGTGGTTGCAAAACAAATATAACAACACTTCTATCGAAGAATAGTATCAGGTATTGTGTCAAAGAAAACGCTTTATACAGAGCGGAGCCATGATCAAAGGATGGGCAATTCAAATAAGTATTAGTTGTAAGTAGCGTAAGTATTCAATGTTCGGATACCGTTTCAGAAGTTACTGCGAATAATCCGAGATAAGTAATAGGGAGAACATTTCAGGGATCGTGCTCCGGGAGAAATCTTTAGAGGGGGAGAAGAAGATATGAAGCTGAAACGCGAATTCTATATGCAGGATACAGAAATCGTGGCGAGGGAACTGATCGGCAAGGTACTTGTCCATAAACTCGAAGAAACTTTCATAAAAGGAAGGATCGTGGAAACGGAAGCATATTTGGGCCTCTGGGACAAGGCGGCTCACAGTTACGGGGGCAGAAGGACGGAGCGTACCCGGACGATGTTTGCTCAAGGGGGAATAGCCTATGTGTACTTTATCTACGGGATGTACTATTGTTTCAATGTGGTCACTCGGGAAGAGGAAGTGCCGGAAGCGGTTTTGATAAGAGGGATCGAGCCTTTGGAGGACAGCCTTGAACAGATGTCCCTGCTTCGATACAAGAAAACTTGGAAGGAGCTTACGGCTCTACAAAGGAAAAATCTAAGCAACGGCCCCGGAAAGATGGCGATGGCCTTCGGGTTGGATAAGTCGTGCAATGCCCTTGATCTTTTGGGAGAAGAACTGTATATTGAAGAGGGAGAAGTTGAAGGGAGGATCCTGACTTCGAGGCGGATCGGGATCGACTATGCCGAGGAGGCGAGGGATTGGGCACTGCGTTTTTATTTGGAAGGCAGTTGCGGTGTTTCTCCCGTTAAGAAACGTGGATTTTGAGATGATACGAAAAAGGAAGCGGATGTTACATACAACATGGTGTAACATCCGCCGGATACCTTCTGTAACTGCTTTACTTCACTTGGACACTTTGGGGTGGGGTGCCTAACATTGAAAAGCTCCTTATATAATATACTATATATATGAATGCTGTTATTCCCCATGATATGGGATAACAGGCTAGTACCGTTATAAGAGTAGGGTTAAACGGAACGATGAACAAAACCCACAGAACCCTTGAAATACAGGTTCCTAAAAGAGTTATGATCATAGGTCTGAACGTATCTCCTGTTCCTCGTATTGCTCCGGGTAAGACATCGCAAAATACATAAATGAGATATAGCGGAGCAATGAAGTGCATGATTTGAGAAACGATGGAAATCACATGTTCATCATCAACAAGAAATCTTGCGAAGACTTCATTTTGAAAATACAAAATCCAACTTACTGTCGCTATTGCTGTTAATGCCATAATCAAACCCGCTCGCACACCTCTTCTTGCACGTCGGTACTTTTGTGCACCGTAATTTTGAGCGACAAAAGTCGATACCGAAACACAGAAAGCATCGGATATAGCCCATATAAGAAAATCTAATTTTCCACAAACTGCCCAGGCGGCAATGCTATCAACTCCTATATCATTTATGCCTCTTTGAACTATGGTATTGGAGAGCGGATACAAAGCGGATTGTGTTCCGATAGGTAAGCCCAACTTAAAGATTTCTAATACATGTATTTTATAAAATCTCAGATTTTTAAAACGTATGTTGCAAGGCAGTTTGGTCTTTGTCAATGAGGCTACAACCAAAACGGCACTTAAACACTGAGACAAAACAGTAGCGATAGCTGCTCCGACAACACCTGATCGGAGCAATACTACAAAGATCAAATCCAATAGGATATTAACAATATTGGCTGCGATCAAAATATAAAAAGGTGTTTTAGAATTCCCAAGTGCCCGTAATATACCTGCCCCCATATTATAGAGCATGGATGCGACTATTCCCGAAAAATAAATGAGGATATAGTGTTGGGCAGTTTTTACAATTTCGTCGGGAACATGAATGGCTTTTATAGCAAACGGAGACACAATGCAACCGATTACAGTTAATACCGCTCCTCCTGCAAAAGCGAACAACATGGCATTATGACTTGCATCAGACACCTCTTTATTCTTTTTTGCACCATAATATTGAGAAATAATGATCGTTGCGCCTGATGCAAGTCCGGCAAAAAAATTGATCGGCATTTTCGTTAATGTGAATACGGATTCTATGGCGGCTAACGCTTCTTTTCCGGCAAATCTTCCGATAATAATTGCATCTGCAGTCGTATAGAGCGACTGAAACAAAGTTCCCAGAAAAATCGGCATCGCAAATTGCAACATGATTTTCCAAGTGTTTCCCTGTGTTAAATAATATTTTTGTAGATTGTTTTTTCTATCCATACAGTATACTGCTCCAAGTTATTTTTTGCAGGTTATGCGTATTATCCGATTAACATGTCTCCCCGAAGAAGCGATACAACCGCTTTGAATGTTTATAAGGCGTGGAATATAGGCTATATATTCCGCTAACCCAAACTTTATAAACGTAAAATTTGAACGCTTATCCGTACATCATCGCTACTATCCATACATCATCGCTACCTGTCGTTGTTCATTTTTTATAAGATAAAAATATTTTTTCGAGATCTTTAGACATAGCGTTCCGTTTTTCAAACGGGAACGAGCATCAACCTTCGTAGAAGGCTTTGAGGTACATTTCTTTCATTTCGCTCATCAGAGGATATCTTGGATTTGCAGGCGTACACTGGTCGTTAAATGCATTTTCGACCATTTCATCCAAAGTTCTCAGGAAGTCTTGTTCGTCCACTCCGTATTCCTTGATGGTACGCTTGATACCCACCTTTGCCTTCAGTTCGGCAATTGCTTGAATGAAGTTTTCAAAGATCTCATCTTCATTTTTTCCTGAAATTCCTATAAATTTTGCCATTTCACAGTATCTTCCTTTTGCCTTCGGATAAGGATATTGGGGGAAGGTTCCCATTTTTTTGGGAGCCGGATCGGCATTGTAACGCATAACGTGCTCAATCAGAAGGGCATTTGCGATACCGTGAGGAAGGTGATGGTAGGCTCCGAGTTTGTGGGCCATGGAGTGACAGATTCCCAAGAAGGCATTGGCAAAGGCCATACCTGCCAAGGTGGACGCATTCCCCATTTTTTCTCTTGCAAAGGGATCTCCTGCTCCGTTTTCGTAAGCGGAAGGCAAATAAGTGAAGATAAGTTTGGTCGCAATCAAAGCCATACCGTCCGTGAAGTCAGTTGCCATAATGGAGGCATACGCTTCCAAGGAGTGGGTCAGAGCATCGATACCGGAGGCACTGGTCAAGCCTTTGGGTTGATTCATCATATTATCGGCATCGATAATCGCCATATTCGGCAGAAGTTCATAGTCGGCAATCGGCCATTTTGTTCCCGTATCCGCATCGGTAATGATGGCGAACGGAGTGACTTCGGAACCGGTACCGGAAGAGGTCGGGATGGAGACCATCATGGCCTTTTCTCCCATCTTCGGGAAGGTATATACTCTTTTACGAATATCCATAAAATCCATTGCCAAGTCTTCAAATTCACACTCCGGATGTTCGTACATCATCCACATGATTTTTGCCGCATCCATTGCGGATCCTCCTCCGAGTGCAATGATGGTGTCCGGTTCAAAGGCATTGAGGGCTTCCAGTCCTTTTTTTGCACATTGAAGGGTGGGGTCAGGTGTGACTTCGAAGAAACATTCATAGCGGATCCCCATTTCGTCCAGACGGTCGGTGATCGGCTTTGTATATCCGTTTGCAAACAGGAAGGTGTCGGTTACGATAAAGGCTTTTTTCTTATCGTAAACATGCTTGAGTTCGTTGAGCGCAACGGGCAGGCAACCTTTTTTGAAATACACTTTCTGAGGTGCTCTGAACCACAACATATTTTCTCTCCTTTCAGCGACTGTTTTCAGGTTCAACAGGTGTTTGATCCCTACGTTCTCCGATACGGAGTTTCCGCCGTAAGAACCGCAACCGAGTGTCAGTGAAGGAGCAAGTTTGAAATTGTACAGGTCCCCGATACCGCCTTGAGAGGAAGGAGTGTTTACCAAGATACGGCAGGTTTTCATACGATGAGCGAATTTATCGAGTTTCTCGCTTTCCAAGGTGTTGATATATAGGGAAGCGGTATGTCCGTATCCTCCGTCCCGAACAAGTTTATCCGCCATATCCAAGGCGGTATCGAAATCTTTTGCCTTGTAGAGGGCAAGAACGGGAGAGAGTTTTTCGTGAGCAAACGGCTCGGAAGGTTCTACGGAAGACACTTCTCCTATCAAGATCTTTGTATCTTCAGGCACCTGTACGCCTGCCATCTGTGCGATCTTATAGGCAGGCTGACCTACGATCTTCGGATCGACGGTTCCTGCGGGAGTAAGAAGGATGCTTCCTACTTTTTTGATTTCCTCTTTTTTCAACAGATAACAGCCACGTTTTGCAAATTCTTTTTTTACATTGTCATAGATGTCTTCCAAAGCTGTTACGGATTGTTCCGAAGAACAAATCATTCCATTGTCAAAGGTCTTTGAGTGGATGACGGAATATACAGCTGTTTGAATGTCACAGCTGCTGTCCATAACAACGGGTACGTTTCCCGGACCTACACCGATGGCGGGCTTGCCTGAGGAGTAAGCGGCCTTCACCATTCCGGGGCCACCGGTAGCCAAAATAACGTCTATGGACTTCATCAACTCGTTGGAAAGTTCAATTGAAGGTTCATCGATCCAGCCTATAATCCCTTCGGGAGCTCCCGCCTTTACTGCCGCCTCCAAGACGACTTTAGCGGCAGCGATCGTACATTTCTTAGCGCGGGGGTGGGGGCTGATCATGATGGAATTTCTGGTTTTTAAGCAAATTAAGCATTTAAAAATTGCAGTGGATGTGGGATTTGTGGTGGGGATGACCGCGCCTACCACTCCGACAGGCTCAGCTACTCTTTTGTAACCGTAAGCGGTATCGACTTCGACGACACCGCAAGTTTTTGCCCTCTTATAGGCATTGTAAGTATATTCCGCTGCATAGTGGTTTTTGATGACCTTATCTTCAACCACACCCATTCCGGTTTCTTCGCAGGCCATCTGTGCCAAAGGAATACGTTGTTTGTTCGCGGCCATCGCCGCATGGAAAAAGATCTTGTCAACCTGTTCCTGGCTATAGGAAGCAAACTCTTCCTGTGCCTTTCTCATAGCTGCGATCTTTTTCTGCAATGCTTCCACGGTAAGTTCCGGCTCTACCGCTTTTGTCTCGATTTTCTTAGCCATAGCAAACGCTCCTTTCCAAATACATCAGATAAGATTCCGTATATAAAAAGCCCCTTGACATTACATTTCGATATGAGAACCCGCACAAAGGAAACACTCGTCCGGTGTCTGTCATATACCCTTGCCTGCTCTACTGTTTGAGGATGAACTCCGGGAGCTTCGTGTCATGGGATCCTTTTCACCTGTTCTGAGAACAGTATTGGGATCGGCACAAGGCAAGTTTTTCGTATAGATCTGTATGTTGTTACAAAAATACAGTATAGGACGAATGAAGAGGTTGTTTTATAGGGGAAGTTTTTGTCCTGCACAAAGAAAAGTTTTTGAGACAAACTCTGTTCGTACCGTTATCCGATTGAAACTTCGCCTATAGACAATACAGTTTCCGGTGCTGTCCGGATTCACAAGGCAAAGACTTACAAGGATAATCGTAAAAAAGCCTAATTCGGTCTGTAAGAAATTTTTTTCTTAGGCTTGATCTCATACTATTTTCTTTTTACGCGATCATGTTATACGAATCGTGTATTACCGCCAATCAAATGTAGCACTATATACATGAGGCTTCAAATAGTATTTGTAAACTGTATTTTGTTATGAAAATGGGTAGAAAGAAAAACTATGCTTGTGTCATTGGATAGAAGGTCCGTGTTGAGGAGGGTTCGTACAACCAAGAGGTCTTTTTATCGAAGTGTTGTTAGAATATCAGGCTCGAAATGATTAGTTAAGCACAGTATAACAGAATTTTCTTAAAATATCAATATTAAAAAATTAAAAAATAAGTCAATTAAAAGAAGGAGATTTTTTGTTAAGTCCGACAAGGCAAACAGGCATTGAAATAAACTATTTGGGGGATACCTTTCGGTTCGGGAGTTGACAAAAGAATAAAAAATAGATATAGTAAGTCGGGATAAAAAACGGATAGGTTATATCAAAACAGAGTAGGCAAGATGCGTTAAGTGTTCGCAAATGGGATGTTGTTGCGAAACGAAGTGAGGATTCACGCGACTGATTGCCGCTTCCGCTGTGGCTTATTGCGGGAGGCACTGTTTGAGGTGCTTTTTTATTTTGCTTAAATTTAGGAGGTGTTGCCCGTGAAAAAAATCAAACCTTTTCACTTAATCGTTATTACGCTCGTATCCGTGGTTATTGCATTATGGAATCCTTTGGAGATGGAAAAAAATCAAACTCTTCTTTTTTCCACCTTGGTATTTACAGTGGGTCTGTGGGCTACGGAGGCAGTCCATAAGAGTATTGCCTGCGTCTTTTTGCTTCTGTCCTTTGCCTTGTTCGGTAAAACGAAGATGACGGAGATTTTGAGCTTTGCCTGGTCGGATACCTTGTTGCTCATTGTTACAACGACTTTCTTGTCGGTGGGGATTATGAAGACGGGGGTTGTGCACCGATATGTAGAGAGTCTGTTTCGTAAGAACTCGTCTAATATCTTCAAGCTTTTGATCTTACCCTATCTTTTCGGAGTAGTTTTGGTCTTTCTCATTCCTCAGGCTTTTGCACGGGTGATCATCATAGGGGCGATTCTGAACAGTCTTCTTACAGCACAAACACAGGAAGAACAGAGGGCGAAACAGGTCCTGATCTTCAACGGTTTTATGGGAATCACGATGACCTACATGTTCTTCAACAACGGGGACATCGTGCTCAATCAGGCTGCGATCCGCTTTGCAGGAGAGGAGGTCAAGCAGATATTGACATTTCAGCACTGGCTTCTGCTGATGGCTCCACCCTCTTTGATCGCTTCGCTCGTTGTTCTTCTTCTGATCTATCTCATATTTCGACAGGATCTTTCCGGATTTCATTCGGGAATGATCGCCAAAGATGCCTATGAGAACAGTGAGGTTTCAAAAGAGAAGCAACGCATTACGTTGATTACTATGGTTGTGATCATCCTCCTTTGGATGACTCAGAGCCTTCATCAGATCAGTCCTTGGATTCCCGCTTTGGCAGGAACTGTGGTCCTATTCGGGATCAAGGTTTTGAATAGGGAGGATCTGAAGGCGGTAAATCCACATTTTCTTTTGTTTTTGCTGACGGTGTTCAGCATAGGTAAGGTGCTTGGACAAAGCGGGATCACACAGATCATTTTTGAGAACCTCAATGCATTGATCCCTCAGGCGGATTCTTCCCTGTATCTTTTAGTGATAGCGGCGGTTGTTATGGTTCTCCACCTTTGTATCGGTTCATCGGTCGCTACGATGTCTGTGGTACTCCCGATCCTCATTCCGTTGACCCGAAGCTTCGGCTATCGTTCCGAGGTGGTGACTCTTATGATATATCTCATTGTTAACGTCCACTTCCTCTTGCCCTTCCATCACGCTACCGTTATGATAGGGACGGCAAAGGAATATTATCCGGAGAGGGATATGTTCCGCTTCGGTGCAGTTATGACAGTAGTGACCTTTGTTTTGTTGTATGGTCTTTATTTCCCGTGGTGGAAGTTGATGGAGGTGTTATAAGGGGCTTTAGCCGATCTCCTTCTATCGACATCTGTATTCATTGATGGAACAAGGCTGAGAGCCATGGCGTTCCTGAAAGTTTTTGAAAGTTCGGTACAGGGAGGAGATCTTTATCGGTATCTTAAGGAAGATGATAGGATGAAGAAAGGAGAAGAATGATGAACGAGAAAGTATTTCGATATAAAGATAGGGTGTTGAAGAGTGGAAGAGAGACGCTCTTGTGTGGGATCATCAACATAACACCGGACTCTTTTTCGGACGGTGGAAAGTATTATGCGGTGGATGCAGCCTTAAGAAGGGCAGAGGAACTTGCTTTGGAAGGGGCGGGGATGCTTGACATCGGCGGAGAATCAACGAGACCCGGAAGCAGCTATGTAGAGATCGAAGAAGAAATCCGAAGGGTCGTTCCCGTCATTGAGGCGATAAAGAGCAGGTTCGATCTTCCTCTTTCCATCGACACTTGGAAGGCGGAGGTTGCCAAAGAAGCTCTTGAAGCGGGGGCCGATATCGTCAACGATATTACCGGATTTTTGGGAGATGAAAAGATGGCAGAGGTCGTTGGAGCTTCAGATGCCGGAGCTATTTTGATGTTTAACCCCGTCATCGCAAGGCCGGAGCATCAGGGATCCAAGATTTTTCCTACCTTCGGGGAGAAGAATCCGTTTACGGCACAGGAACTTTCGGAGTTTGAGGCTTTGGACATCATAACTTTGATGAAAAAGTATTTTGAAAAGAGTTTGGAACGAGCATTTAAGAGCGGGATCTCTCGTGAAAGACTTATGTTGGATCCGGGGATCGGTTTCGGACTTACCAAGAGGGAGAACCTTATCCTGATCAAGGATGATACCATCTCAAAGATGGGTTACTGTACTTTCTTGGGAGTCTCCCGCAAGAGATTTATCAGCAACATCCTGGAGGAGAACGGATTTGAGGTCGATCCTCAGAAAAGGGAAGGACTGGAAAATCGCGACGAGGCCTCGGCAAAACTCAGTGCGATTGCTGCCTTCAAAGGAGTTGAAATTCTCCGTGTACACACGGTAAGAAAGCATTTGATGGCGACGAAGATCGCAGATTCTCTTCGACTTGCCCATGAAATGGAAGATATCAATTTTCAGTCATATAAAAAATAAAAAAATCCGTTTCCTCTTCCGATTAGGGAGGGGGAACGGATTTTTTGTTCAGATGGGATCCTATGTTTGAAGAGATACGGATCAGCTTCTTATGCTATTATTCGTTGAGCTGCTGATATCAAGGTCCTTATTCGACGGCAAATAAAAAAGTCTTGTATTTGTGAGTGTAGATATAACCTCATCTCTATTGGACAGTAGTATTATCCGAGGGTGGAGTCTGTTCTCGATTCGTCTGAAATTCAGGTGCAGAAGTTTCTTGAAGCTTCTTCCATAACTTCCGTATCGGTTTGTTGAGTATGGGATGGATGAAGTGAGGAGCAATTTCGTTCATCGGTTCAAGCACAAAATCTCTCTCTTCTACATAGGGATGAGGGAGGATGAGCTCCTTCGTATAACTTTTGATATCGTCAAAGAAGAGGATATCGATATCGACAGTCCTGGGTCCCCAGTGTATCTTGCGTTCCCTACCCAATTCCAACTCTATGTTTTGGAGTTTCCGAAGTAACTCCATGGCCTCATAAGAAGTTTGCACTTCGACGACCTGATTTAAAAAATCCGGCTGCTCGGTCCTGCCCCAAGCCTTGGTACGGTAGAGGGAGGAGGCTTGTAGGAGGGTCGTATATTCGTCTTGGATCCTTTGTATGGCGGTATTAAGGAAGGCTTCGGAATCCCCCATATTTGAGCCTAGGCCCAAGAAGGCTCGATGTCTTTTTCTGCTCACTTCCACGCAGACCGTATCGAGGGGGAGGTGTACGGGTGCCCATGGTTTTTTGACCCTTACAAAAACTTCTTCGACGAGGGGGTAGGTCTTCAGGATGAATTGAGCGACTTCTTCTGCACAGGTTTCGATCAGATCATGAGACCTCGAGCGAAACAAACGCTCCACCTCTTGAGAGAGCAAACCGTAGTGTACGGAGCTCTCGAGGTCATTGTGCAAGGCTGCATGTTGGGTGCTGAGACCGAGCCTTATGTCCAACAGGAACTTCTGACCTAGGCGTTTTTCCTCTTCGAAGACACCGTGGTTTGCAAAGATGAGCAGATCGGAGATAGAAATATAGTCCATATCGTTCCTCCTTAAGGTTTTGCTGTTTTTTGTACCGAGATCGTTCCTTGCAGTTTGTCGGTGCAATGGCACGTTGAAATTCACAGTAATCTCGACTTTGGTATGAACTCTTTTGGTTTATAACGAAGACGGGAAATGAAGATAAATATCCATATGTCAACATACCGGTTCAGGATTTATTGTATCGCTTGCAGAAACGGTATTTTTATCGGCTCATACGATCAATATTTCAACTCATTATTTTTCTTTTGCTCACTCCAGTAGCAGGTTTCATAGGCCTTGCAGTTGAAACAGTCTCTTGAGAGCTTATCGGCACGGGAGAAGAGAGAAGGAAAGTCCGAGTCCGTCGAAACGCTTCGATGTCCCTTGATCGCTGACAAGATCAACTCTCTGTCCGACTGTGAAAAGTCCGTATGATCAAAGGCCTTTAAAGCAAGGTGATAGGAAGCCTCCTCGTGGGGGATCCCGTTTTGTATCTGTTCTTCTCGTCCAAGATCGTGAAGGATTGCAGCTGTGTAGATGACATCCTTGTTGATGTTCAGGCCGTTCTCCAAACAAAGGATGTAGCAGATTCTAGCGACGTCGAAGAAATGAGACAGATCGTGCCTACAATAGATTCTCTCATCCTCAAGCTTCTTGAGATTGTTCAGGGCAGCTTGTACAAAATCGAGGTTTAAGATAATGTTGGTATTAGATAACATCATCGGTTCAGCCCCATCAGGCGATAGGCTTCATCACGCAGGTTCAAATCGGTTTCGAAGACACCTCGACTGATTGAAGTCACCGTTGAGGTCCCCGGGCGTCTTACTCCTCTCATATTCATACACATATGCTCCGCCTCGACAACGACGAGGGCTCCCTTTGCATCCAAAAACTCCATGATGGCATCGGCAATCTCAAGGTTCAACCTCTCCTGGAGTTGGGGTTTTCTCGCATAGACATCCACGGTTCTAGCGAGTTTGGACAGACCCGCCACTCGACCGTCAGGCATATAGGCGATGTGAACCTTACCCCAAAACGGGAGAAGGTGGTGTTCACACATCGAATAAAAATTGATATCTTTCTCAATGACCATGCTTCCGTCGACCAATTCAAAGGTTTTTGACAGGTGCTCCTGAGCCGTTTGACCCAGACCGCTGAAGATTTCTTCATACATCCGCGCTACCCTCTGAGGAGTTTCCAAAAGTCCTTCTCTTGTCGGATCTTCCCCGATTGCTTCGATCATCATACTCACTGCCTGTTCTATTTTTTTCTTATTCATTCCTGCACCTCTCTCATGTGTATTTTACCTACAAACACTCCGCGAGGGAGAGTTTGAATTGTATTAGCGGAAAACCCGGCATAGTTCTCTTCCGGCGAATTTTTATCCCGAACTTTGGATATCCGTAGATCCTATATAATGAAAAAAGAATTCTCTTATCCGATCCGGAGATTTTTCCTGAATAAATCTATGGAGGAATATCAGGTGTGAAGCCGTCTGAACAAAAGCGTTATCATGCACATTTGCCTATACAGCGTGGGTTCCTTCTTACTCTATACCCCAAAATCTTAGGTGAAATCAAAGGGCGGTCGGATCGTATCCGAAAAAGGGAACTTTGAGAAAATCCTTCTTTCGGCACAAAAATAAAAAAGATACGTCGCAACGCATCTTAAAAAAATGGAGCTGCTAACCGGATTTGAACCGGTGACCTCCGCCTTACCAAGGCGACGCTCTACCTCCTGAGCCATAGCAGCATAGTATGAATAAACCTTGTAATCAAACTTACTTTTACTATTATATAGAAATTAGAGAATTTGTCAATGTATTTTGAAAAAAATATGGAAAAAATGTAAGTCCTCACGAAAAATCGATTTTTGTATGTTTTTTGCCTTTGGAGCAGAAATAATTTTTTCGATGTATGCCCAAAAATAAACAGGCGGATTAAGGCCAATCAATTGACAAAAGAAAGACATTCATATAAAATGAACGATATAGGTAGGTGCTGACTTATGCAACAAGCTACTCATGATACCCATATCCTGAGATTATGATGATTATGCAAAAAACAGGTGGAAATGAGACATTGCAAGCAGAAGGAGAATTTACTCACTACCGTATAGCTTCATTTTATTATTAGGAGGATACAAAAATGGGAAAAGCAAAATTTGAAAGAAGTAAACCACACGTAAACATTGGAACCATCGGCCACGTTGACCATGGAAAAACAACTTTGACAGCGGCAATCACCAAAACATTGCACGAAAGATACCAATTAGGAGAAGCAGTAGCATTTGACAACATCGACAAAGCACCGGAAGAAAGAGAAAGAGGAATCACCATCTCGACCTCTCACGTAGAGTACGAGACCCCCAACAGACACTACGCACACGTAGACTGCCCGGGCCACGCCGACTATGTAAAGAACATGATCACGGGAGCGGCACAGATGGACGGAGCGATCCTTGTAGTAAGTGCAGCGGACGGTCCGATGCCTCAAACAAGAGAGCACATCCTCTTGTCCAGACAGGTAGGAGTACCCTACATCGTAGTTTTCCTAAACAAATGCGACATGGTAGATGACGAAGAACTTCTTGAGCTTGTAGAGATGGAAGTAAGAGATTTGTTGAACGAGTATGAATTTCCGGGAGATGACACACCGATCGTAAGAGGATCTGCGCTAAAAGCATTGGAAGATCCTTCCGGCAACTGGGGAGATGCGATTCTTGAACTGTTCAACCAAGTAGACGGCTACATTCCGGAGCCTACCAGAGA
>NZ_JBHSHL010000055.1:0-35928 GCF_042652965.1 Filifactor villosus | reverse complement strand
AGTTGAAATTTTGTTTGAAATTCCAACTTTTTTTGCTTGTTTTTTCTCATTTAACTCAGAAACTCAGGAAGAATAGTAGTATCATAAGTGGTCTTTCCAATCTTTCTCTTTGTGTTAACGCCTTTTTATCTCTAATTGTCAATCCTTCCACAAATTCTCCTTTCCAAATTTTTAAATTTTTGTCAACAAAAAAGGAAGGTTCGGATATTTTCTTTTTCTTCCTTTTAGTGACTTTATTTCATTGTTTTACTTGGACAAACCGGGATTTATTGTACCCTTGTTGGAATAAAAACTGTGTTCTTTTCAAAAATACCGAATGCAAATCCGAAGTTATAAAACAAAGGCATATTTTCAAACGAGTTAAAACTTGTTCTATTTACAAATTCATTTAAGGAAATTGTTTCAATATATCCGTATGGATTTGCGATTATAACGCTGTCATTTCTTATGTCTATTCCAACTATCAGCGAATAATGCAATGTCCATTCGTCACCATGTTTTGCTGCCCATTCAAATGGGACGGGAACACCATCTGCTAAACAATCATATACTTTGTCAATCAACTCACTATTGGTAAGGTATTTGTACATTGTTGTCTGAAATTCAGGGAACTGATAGTTAAACTCATCACAAAAAGCTTTCCCTGTGGAAGTCACGACTGTTCCATATTTTTCATAAAGATCTTCTTCCGTAACTTTTCCGCCATTCCACGCAGAAAACATTTCAATTACAGCATATCCACAAGAAACATCTTGATTTATAACCTCTATACCGTCAACAAAAACCGGTGTCTGATACTTTTCACTATTTATAGCAACAGAATAGTCATCTTTGATTCTATTTGTTTTTACTGCCAACACTGTAAAAGCTATTCCGACAATAAAAATCAGAATGATAGTAAATAACAAGATAGCAATCAATACTATTTTTCTATTATTTTTCTGCACCCCTTTATCCTCCGCAAATTCTAATTTGGTTAATGCACTTTCTCTTCCGATTGCTTATTAAGTAGCTTTATCCACATCTTTTGTCTGTGCGAGTAAAATGCTTTTGCCCACAAATATATAAATGGTGTTTTCCATCCTGCTCCGATTTCTACCTCGTCGGTGTATTCAGTTTTTCCGTCAGCAGTTTCTTTAAGAATAATTCGATGATTCCATACAGGGCAAAAAGGATTGCTCTCATTTGTATAGATGTTGTCCGAGTTGAATTCTTTGACATTGATAACATGAACACCTAGCGTAATAAAGCTAAACACCTTAAAATCGAAAGAGAAACTTCTGCCAACTTCCCAAACCAATTCTGTTTGTCCATCAGGGCTTTTGAATGTTGCATAGGGCTTGGCAATATATGCAAGTGTATCAAATCTTTGAAGTAGCGCAAAAACATTGCTTTGCTTCGCTGTAAAAACGGATTTTTTTTTGACAGTCATTTTCATTTATCGTTCCTCATTTTCAAAGCGGCTGATCTCCTTGACAAATTCTGATTTATATCCTCATAATATAGTCCTTGAATAAGCAACTATACTATTTATTTTATCATAAATTCCTTATTGCACTTTTGTCTTTCAACTCAATTCTGTTCATCTCCTTCCTTTCCATAATCATCAATAGGAGTGTACATTCGAGTGATTTGTATATTCTCTCAAGGGTTTTGAACGTAATCGGCTTATTCTTTCCTGTCCGAGCCATAACCTTGGTTGTAAGCCCTGCCATTGACCTCTCTTTTCTTCAAATCTTTCTGAGCAAGCTGTATCCATAACGGACAATATTCTAATGCCATATCACAACCTCTTTTGCATCAGTATTTCATCACCAATCGATTAAGTGCTATATTCACCTCTCACCCAAAAACTTTTCTGTCATTTCAATCTAAGCCCTTGCAAATATGCCATTTTCATCCAACCTGCACCTACAAACTCATTGTAATTCGGATCGATATCCTTCTGATTCATCTGTGATAAGCGGTTAAAAAACTCGACCATGCGACCCGTATTGAAACTCTTTTCGATTTTCTTTTGTAATGCCAAATTGGCCAACTCCTCATCTCCGAAGACCAGAAAATAAGATAGTGAAATATCCAATTTCCCTTCGAGGGAATACTGCATGATCTCATAGGGAGAGCGGTAAAACACTTCAAATATAGGTAAGACGCTGTATGCAATCGCATTTTGTAATTGTGAAACCGTATAGGGAAAATTAGTTTTTGCCAAATCCCAAGTTTTGTATTCTTTACCTAAAATATAGCAAAGCTGATTCCCGTAGATTCTTCCGCTGCAATACTCATTATGGTATGCCTTGATATCAAACTCTTTTACCGCCTTCGAAAACACATTGATATGCGGAATTATGGTTATATTATTTTCAGTGTTTCGATGTAAGGATTGGAAATAAATCTCTAACGTGATATCCTTACTCGCTTTTTTTGATATGGTTTGCCCTTTTTGCTTTGCCTTAAATCCTTGTGAAAGCAAAGGAGTTGCTATCTCATTACAACCCCTCAAAAAAATTTCTCTCGGTTTTTCATTCATAGTATATCTCCTCCTTCCATCATCACACTAAATGAAGAATCGTTGAATTCTTTAATCATAAATCCCATCCGAAACATGATAAACACAGGGAGTCATAGGTTTCAGTCATATCCCGATCTTTTCAAAAATACATTCCGATAATTCTGCTACATACCCTACCACCGGCATATTATCCAAATCTTTTTTTACTATAGCATGTAAATTGACTAAACTCCATCTAAGGTTTCTCGAATTCGGTTTTGCAAACTTTGTTTCATACTAAAATTCATTAGAATTGACGACTTGAATGCTTTGAGAGCATAGGATCATCCAAATTGTTTTTCGGTAATTGCATATTCTGTATATCCGGCATTTCAAACGGAGAATAGTATTATGGAATTCATTGGTTTTGAACAGGTTTCTTTTTGTCTGTCATTTAGCCTTCTCAATCCTTTCATCATAAATCACTTCTTTCAAACAATAAAAAAGAATTGAGCAAAACATCTTTCCCTCAAATAGTGATTAAGTGTTCTGCTTAATTCCATCACGCCCGCCACCGCGAAGAGTTTTTATACTGTTTTCGATAGGAGCTTGGTTATCCGCATCTTTAAACATAAAAATCCGTCCCATCCCCGATAAAACAGAGAAGACATCGATACCAACGTTTGAACGGATACAGATCTCCTACGGAGTACAAACAGTTCCTATCAACAATGCGACCAATAACAGCCGATCAGACGTTGAAGAATAGGATTCTTTTGTCTTTCACTCCTATCAACAATGCAATGGATGACAGCATCAAGTCCCTACGGCTCATTGGCCTATGGAAACACTGCACAAAGGCAAGTTTCTGATTTTCCTCCGGTTTTATAGAATACAAAGGTCTGTCATATCAATATTTTTAAAAATTTCATCCTTGATATAACATCGGTTTTATACTATTCTCCAATAGAAGTATGGATATATCTGTTTTTGAACTCACGAAAAATCGGTTTATCTTCTATGGGGCGCAGATTGTTTATATCCACAACTCAAAGGAAGAGTTTTTTTATGCTGATTTTTCGAATTATGCGGTGTCTTCCTATATGCTGAGCTTCGGCTTTCTCTCCAAACGGGCAGTGACCTCTTCCATCAGTTCATCGGAGACAATCTCAAGCATTTCCTTGAGTTTCTCGACATCTTCCTGTGGAAAACGATCCATGATTCTTTGAGATACGATTTGGAGGTACTCGTAGTTGATCCCGTAGTATTTTTGGAATTTTTCCGTGACCTCCAGATGGACCTCCCTCTTATCTTCCTTGGAGCGGATCCTCTTGACATAGCCCTTTTTTTCCAGATTGGTGATCTTATAGGCCACATTCGGTTGAGACATCCCCGTAAAGCGGGAGAGCTCATTGACCGTAGGCCCGTTGAGTGCATAGATAAGCTCGACGAAAAAGGTTTCTATCGTAGTCAGGCTGGCTTCTCTGTTTTCGAAGGTCTGAAACACCCTCCGGTAGAAATTTAATTTAAATTTTGAATACACTGCATTCAGTGCCTCTCCGATCATAGAAGACTCTCCCTTCGTTTGTATACTTCTTTCAGTGTACCAAATCCGATACCTTTTCTCAAGTTTATTTTGAACTCCGCGAGCACTTTGCTTATGTCTCGGACTTGTCTCAGATAAGTAGCACAACGTGAAAAAACGTATCAAAACCGCTTCCAAACAAGAAACAAAATTTATGAAAATCTCCGTTTCACAAGATCGTTGCAGCCTCTAAGACAATAGAATGAGCAGATTGTAATGAGCCGTTCAAATTGACAGGTTGAATGGTTTGAACCATCGCCTTCCGAATTGTTTCTTTGGTAATCGCATGTTTTGTATATCGGGCATTTCGAATGAAGAATAGTATTCTGCCGCATTTTCCTTTCTTTATTTTCTTACTTTAGTGCAAACATGATTTCACATTCGCAGACAATCTTTCCGTCGACTTCCGCCACTGCTTCGCCCACTCCGAGGCTTCCCCTGATCTTCGTCAGACGGCAGCTCAACTCCAAGACATCTCCCGGTCTTACGACCCCGCGGAACTTCGCCTGCTTGATTCCTGCAAAAAATGCCAACTTGCCCCTGTGCTCTTCCTGAGAGAGCAGGGCGATGGCTCCCACCTGCGCCAAGGCCTCTATCATAAGGACACCGGGCATCACGTGTTCGCTCGGAAAATGTCCGCAGAAGAACAGCTCGTTTGCACTGACGCATTTGATCCCCTTCGCCCACTTGCCTTCTTCTCCATCTACAATCTTATCCACCAATTGAAACGGATAACGGTGGGGAATGATGGTTTGGATCTCGTTCGAATTATACTTCATCTTCGTCTCCTTCTTTTCGCTCTTATCCTTCCGGCCTACTGCTCTTCCCTGTACTTCTTAAATACCAGGGTGGCGTTATGTCCGCCGAACCCCAAGGAATTGCTCAAGGCATAGTCTACCTTCGCCCTGCGTCCTTGGTTGGGGACGATATCCAAATCACAGTCCTCGTCCCTGTTTTGGTAGTGAATGGTTGCGGGAACAAAGTCCTCGTGAACAGCCATTATACAGGCGATGCCTTCGACGGCTCCCGCCGCTCCGAGCAGGTGGCCCGTCATAGACTTGGTCGAGCTCATCATCAACTTGTAGGCGTGCTCCTTGAAGACGGCCTTGACCGCCTTGGTTTCGCAAGCGTCGTTGAGAGGGGTGGAGGTTCCGTGAGCATTGATATAGTCTATGCAATCAGGTGACAACCGTGCATCCTCCAAGGCTCTGTTCAAGCAGGCGATCGCGCCTTCCGCCTCGGAATCCGGAGCCGTGATATGGAAGGCATCGCAGCTTGAGCCGTAGCCTATGACCTCGGCATAAATCTTCGCCCCTCGTTTTTTGGCATGTTCCAACTCTTCAAGCACGAGAACTCCCGCCCCCTCTCCCATGACAAAGCCGTTCCTGTCCTTGTCGAAGGGAATCGAGGCCCTTGTTACATCTTCTTCAAAGCTCAGGGCCTTCATCGCCGAGAAGCCGCCGATACCCAGCGGAGTGATACTCGCCTCCGAACCTCCCGCCAACATAACATCTTCATAGCCGTCCCTGATCTTATGGAAGGCGATCCCGATGGAATCCGTGGCCGAGGCACAGGCAGTTACCACACATTGGCAGGTCCCCTTGAAACCGAATTCGATGGCGACACTGCCTGCCGTAATATTAGTAATCGCCATGGGGATAAAAAAGGGAGAGATTCTGTGGAAGCCCTTGTTCATTCCGTCCGTATGGTTTTTTTCTATGGTGGAAAGTCCCCCTATCCCGGATGATACGATAACTCCGCATCTGGTCTTGTCCACTTGCACATCCAAGATCCCGCTGTCCTTGACCGCCTCTCTCGAAGCGACGATGCCCAGTTGGGTCACCCTGTCCATCCTCCTCGCCTCTTTAGCGTCGAAGTGATCTTCCGCCTTGAAGGCCTTGGCTCGACCTGCAAGTTTCGCCTTGTGGTTGGTCATATCCATTCCTTCTATCTCCGATATACCGCAACGGCCTTCCTTGAAGCCTTCGATAAGTTCCTTTGCCGTGTTGCCAAGTGGCGATACTGCACCGATTCCCGTTACAACAACTCTCCTTCTCATACTCTTCCTCCTAGATACTCATTCCTCCGTCGATGCGAAGTACCTCTCCCGTAATATAACGGTTCTGCTTCGATGCCAGAAAACTTACCGCATTTGCAATGTCTTCAGGCTCAGCGATATAGCCTACCGCCGTCTGGTTTACGATGGCCTCCTTGACCTTATCCGACAACTTGTCGGTCATATCCGTTCTGACAAAACCGGGAGCGATGGCATTGACCAGAATTCCCTTTTTTCCCAGTTCCTTGGCAAGGGATTTGGTAAGCCCGATCAACCCCGCCTTGGACGCCGCATAGTTCGCCTGACCCACATTGCCTCCCACTCCGGATATGCTGCTGATGTTGACAATCCTCCCGTAACGCTGTTTGATCATAATCGAGGACGCGTACTTCGTTACGAAGAAGGCTCCCTTGAGGTTGGTATCCATCACCTCGTCATAGTCTTCCTCCTTCATTCGAAGAAAGAGTCCGTCCTTTGTGATTCCCGCATTGTTGACAAGGATATCGAGTCCTCCCATCTCTTCTACAACCTGATCGACAAGTTCCTTACACTCCCTCTCCTGTGATACATCCGCCCGTATCAGAACGGTTCTGACGTTGAACTCCTTACACAGTCTCTGTGTTTCTTCCGCTTTTTCCAAACTTCCGTTGTAATGGATGGCAACGTCGACATTCGCCCTTGCGAGCTCTATCGCGATCGCCCTTCCTATTCCTCTGCCGGCCCCTGTGACCAATGCGATCTGTCTTTCCATGGATCCGCTTCTCCTTTTCTGCTCCATCTTCTTATCGTTCTTCTTTCAAATACTTCTTTGCTTCCTCGAAACTTTCCGCACTGTTGCAGGAAATCACCTTACAATCCTTGTCGATCTTCTTGATAAACCCTTCCAGGACTTTTCCGAAGCCTATCTCCACAAAGGTGTCCACTCCCCGGCTCCTCATATATTCAATCGTCGATGTGAAGTGTACCGGTTTTTGGACCTGCTGAACGAGGAGGGCCTTCATATCTTCCCCCTCCGTCTTTTCTCTTCCCGTCAAGTTCCAAACGACAGGGATCTCGGGCTCATGGAAGTCTACGGTTCCAAACTCCTTCTCGAGGACCTCCCCTGCCGTCTTCATATAGGAGGTGTGGAAGGCTCCGCTGACGCGAAGGAGGATGGCCTTTCCCCTTCTCTCCGCCTTGATTTTTGCAGCGATCTCCTGTACCGCCTCACGCTCTCCTCCTATGACGATCTGCCCAGGACAGTTGTAGTTGGCAATCTCAACCCTTCTTCCCTGTGCACGATAGTCCTTGCAGATCTCATCCAAAAAGGCTTCGTCCACGCCTACCGTAGCACACATCACGGTGTCACGCCCCAAAAGAGCATCCTCCATCGCCCGCCCCCTGACACGTCCGATATGTATCAGGTCTTGTGCGGACAACACCTTTGCACAGTAGAGAGCCCCGTATTCTCCTATGCTGAGCCCTGCCGTCATATCGGCTGTAAGACCCTCTTTTCTAAGGAGTTCGGTCATCACGATATCGAAGGCGAGCATACAGGGCTGAGTGTTCCTCGTTTTGGACAGGACATCGTCCTCCGCAGAAAAAGAAAGGTCCCTGATATCTTCATACCTGTCGTAGAACTCTCTGACAAACTCGAAGTTCTCGTAGAGGTCTCTTCCCATTCCCACCTTCTGACTTCCCTGTCCCGCATACAAAAAAGCTGTTTTCATTGACATTCCTCCCACTGGTCTCTGATCTCTCCGATCAATTCTTCCACACGGTATATCCTGTTGATCCTTCCCGCATTTTCTCCCGAAAAAAACAGACCTTTTTCACGATTCCCTTGTGCGGCCTGCATAAGCGCCTCCGAAATACAGTAGGGCGTCGTAGCGGGGTCACAGGTCTTGAGACAATTGACGCACCTTGTCGGAGCGATCCGCCCGACTTCCTTGACCTTTCTTGTAAATTCGGTCGAAAGCACTCTTCCCGGAAGCCCGACGGGACTTTGCAAAATCATGATATCTTCTTGGCCCGCCTCGCAGAGCAGTTTCGCAAACTCCGGAGAAGCGTCACATTCTTCGGTCGCAATAAAGCGTGTTCCGATCTGGGCTCCGAAGGCTCCCAACTTTTGGTACTTCGCCAGCTCATAGCCGTCAAACACTGAACCTGCAACAAAGACCGGGATCCAGGCTCCCTTCTTTTCTTCGTAGATCCTCACTTCCTTGAGGACCTCCTGCAAAAGATTCTCAAGACTCATCCCTTCCTCGTCGATCTGCTCCCTCTTAAAACCGAGGTGGCCTCCTGCACCGCGTCCTTCAAGCACGATGAAGTCAGCAAACCTCCCGTACTTCTTCTGCCAAGTCTGAAGAATGACTCTCGCCGCCTTTGCGCTCGATACGATAGGAGCCAGGGCGACCTCGTAGCCTTCGGCGAGCTCAGGCATGACCATGGGAAGACCCGCCCCCGAGATAATCGCATCGATCCCTTCTTCCAAGGCACATTTGAGCATCTCGTTGTACTGATTGGCCGCGACCATACAGTTGATGGCAAGCATCCCCTTACCTCCCGCGATCTCCCTCGCCTTGGCGATCTCTTCGCGGAGAGCTTCCCGGTTGGCATTGAGCGAATCGCGATAAAAGTTCTCCCTGCGATATCCTATCTGAACGGTCGAGATCACTCCCATACAACCCTGCTTGGCAACGTGTCCCGCGAGGTTTCCCAGCGATACCCCGACTCCCATTCCTCCCTGTATCAGAGGGAAGTCCAAGCTTTTATGTCCCAATTTATATTGTTTCATCACAGAGTCCCTTCCTCGCTTTACGGTAGTCCGAAAACAGCTTTTCAAGCAGTTCTCTCACTGTGTATTCTCCCTTAACCATGGCAGCGGTCTGTCCCGCCATCAGGGAACCGTTCTCCGTATCTCCGTGGAAGACCGCCTTTCGGAGAGAACCCAAGGTGTATTTTTCGAGTTCCATCAGGTCCGCACCCTGTTTCTCCAGTGAGATATAGGCCTTTACCATCTCGTTCTTGAGTACGCGAACGGGAGTGCCTCCTATCCTTCCCATTACAGTGATATGCGTATCCTTCGCTTGGATCACCGCCTGCTTGTAGTTAGGATGGATGGGACATTCCTCCGTAGTGAGCAGACAGGTGCCTACCTGAACTCCGCTCGCTCCGAGCACACCTACCGCTAAAAGCTGCCTTCCGTCCGCAACTCCTCCGGCGGAAATCACGGGAATATTGACCGCATCCACAATCTGAGGCAGAAGCACCAGGGTCGTCGTTTCTCCGACATGACCTCCGCTCTCCGTACCCTCGGCAATCACACCGTCGACTCCGAGCCTTTCCATCCTTTTTGCCAGTGCTACCGACGCTACAACGGGAAAGACTTTGATCCCGTTCTCCTTCCACTCTTTGACGTACTTCCCGGGATTGCCCGCTCCCGTTGTGACCACAGGTACTTTTTCTTCGATCACGATCTTTGCCATCTCTTCGGTCTCGGGATTCATCAACATCAGGTTGACACCGAAGGGTTTGTCCGTCTTGGACTTACAGAGCCTAATATGGTCCCTCAAGGTCTCAGCCGTCATTCCTCCCGAACCTACGACTCCGAGCGCTCCCGCGTTGGATACCGCCGCCGCAAACTCTCCGGTTGCAATATTTGCCATTCCTCCCTGTATCAAGGGATATTCTATTCCAAGAATCTTGTGCAACTTCATTTTTTCCACTCCCATAATTTTTGTTTTCATACCGAAACTTCAACCGTTCGGCGACAGGACCCTCGATCCCTGAAGTGTTCTCGGTAATATCACTGTTGTTTGATTGCAGTCTCCGCTGCTATCCGTTTGAATCCTCAAGTAGCACCTCACAAAGGCAAACTTCTGACTTCCCTTTGAGTTTCCAACACGCGAAAGTTTGTCAAATCAAAACTTTTAATAGTTTCTTCCTTCATATTAAAATAGAGTTTATGTCGATTTTTTGAATTATATTGTGTTTCCTTTACCTTCCAAGCGATACTCTACGACCAAATAATTACTCCCGGCAGTTCCGTCGTTTCTGATTTATACTATTATCCGTTCGAAATATCGGATATAAAGAATATATACTTACCGAAAAACAATTTGGATGATCCAAAGCGTTCAAGCTGTCAATTTCAATAGATTATAGTATCAAAAAACATTTCCATACGGATCCTACCACTCGATCAAAGCTGCTCCCCAGGTCAGACCTGCACCGAAGCCCACCAGAATGATCTTCATTCCTCTCTTGAGGAGGCCTTTGTTCATCATCTCATCAAGGACAAGGGGGATACTCGCCGAAGAGGTGTTTCCGTAATGCTCTATATTTGAATAGAACTTTTCCTCAGGGAAATCGAGCTTCTTTTGGACATAGCTGATAATCCTCTGATTCGCCTGATGACAGACCACATAGTCGATCTCATCTTTGCCGAGGTCCTCCTCTTCCATCACGACCTGCACGCATCGGCTGACCGTCGAGGTCGCAAAACGAAACACTTCTTTGCCGTTCATATAGACCTTGCTATTGAGTCCTTCGCTGTTGATCCCCGGGCAACCGAGTTCTTCCTTGGTTCCTCTGGATCCCGTCAGAAAGAAGGTCGGACGCTCATTTCTCTTTCGCAGTACGACAGCTCCCGCTCCGTCTCCGAACAGGATCCCCGTTCCTCTGTCGCTCAGATCCAAGACCCTAGAGATGATCTCCGCCCCGACAAGGAGGATGTGGCTACCTTCCCTCATCGAAGAAAAAAGGGAGTCCGCGACCTTCAAACCGTAAAGAAATCCGCTGCAAGCGGCATTCATGTCGAAGGCGAGGATGTCTTGTCTTAAGTTCAATCGGCTTTGGATCATGCAGGCGATTGAAGGGGTCAGGTATTCGGGTGTAAAGGTCGCAACGATGACCGCATCGATGTCTTCCCTGCAAACTCCCGCTCTCTCAAGAGCCTGCTTTCCCGCATAAACTCCGAGGTCTTCCGTGGTTTCCTCTTCGGCATAATGCCTGCTCTTGATTCCCGTCCTCGAAAAGATCCACTCATCGTTCGTATCGCAATACTTCTCCAAATCAAAATTTGTCATTATCCTTCGGGGTACATAACTCCCCGTAGCAACTATCTCAAATGCCACTGTTTATCCCTTCTATCCGTCCTATTTTTCGATACTTCTCATATCTTCGCTCGACAAGCTCCTCGTCGGAAAGCTTCATCATCTTCTTCAAGGCCGCACCTAAGACCTTCTTGCCTTGGCGCATGGTCTTTCTAAAGTCCTCCTTGTGAAATGCGATCTCCTCCTCGATGACTGCATCGACCAGACCCAAGTCGTGCAAGTCTCCTGCCGTCATCTTCATCTGTTCCGCCGCCTTGTGGGCAAGTTTGGCATCCTTCCACAAAATCGACGCGAATCCTTCCGGTGACAGGATGGAAAAGGTTGCATTCTCAAGCATCAGAATTTCATCGGCTACGGACAGGGCCAAGGCCCCTCCGCTACCTCCTTCTCCTGTGATCATCGTGATGATCGGCGTCTTCAAATCGCTCATCTCCATCAAGTTTCGTGCAATCGCCTCTCCCTGCCCTCTTTCTTCCGCACCCGTTCCGGGATAGGCTCCGGGAGTGTCGACGATGGTAACGACGGGACGTCGAAACTTCTCCGCCTGTTTCATCAGACGAAGCGCCTTCCGGTATCCCTCGGGATTGCTCATACCGAAGTTACACTTGACGTTCTCCTCCAAGGTCCTGCCCTTATTCGTCCCGATGACCGTTACCGGTATTCCGTCAAAAAATGCAAGTCCTCCTATGACCGTCTTGTCATCGGCAAAGTACCTGTCTCCATGCAGGTAGTAAAGATCCTCAAACAAAAACTCCATCCAATCCTTCGCCTTGGGTCTTGAGGGATGTCTGGAAAGGTAGACCCGATCCCAAGCTGTGAGCTTCTTCTTATAAGAAGATTTCAGTTCCTTCTTCTGCTCTTCGAGCTGCTTCATCATAGACGATAACACTCCGCCCTCATCCACAGTCCGAATACGGGCAATCTCTTCTTCTATCAATTGAACCTGTTTCTCCACTTCCTGAATCATGCCCATTCTTCCCTTCCGCCGTGTACCTTCAAAAGAAAAGACAAGGTCTTCCTCATCTCCTCTCGTGGTACGATGGCATCCAAAAACCCTTTCTCCAGCAAAAATTCCGCCTTCTGAAACCCTTCCGGCAAACTCTTGCCCATCGTCTGTTCAATTACCCGCGGTCCTGCAAAGCCGATCAGAGCCTGAGGCTCCGACAAGATGATATCTCCAAGGCTCGCAAAACTTGCCGTGACCCCTCCCGTCGTGGGATTAGTCAAACACGAGATATATAGAAGGCCCGCCTTGCCATGGCGTTTGACCGCTGCCGCCGTCTTGGCCATCTGCATCAAGGAATACATCCCTTCCTGCATCCTCGCCCCTCCGCTGGCACAGAAGATGACGACGGGAAGACTCTGTTCGAGAGCCAACTCGAAGATATGTGCGATATTCTCGCCGACCGACGAACCCATACTCCCCATAAAGAAGCGGTTATCCATTACAGCAAGCAGGACGGGGCTGTTGTCTATCCTTCCCCTAAAGCAGAGGAGAGCATCGGAAAGTCCCGTCTTTTCTCTGACCTTGTCCGCCTTCTCCTCATATCCTTCAAACTCTAAAGGATTTTTTACAACTGCCCTAAGTTCGATCTTCTCATACCCGTCGTCGAGGATCCGCTTCGCCCTCTCGCTCGCCGGCATCGAAAAATATTCGGCACAGTGCGGGCAGACGAAGGTCTCTTCCTTCGCTTTCAAGGGGAAGGTCTTCTTACATCCCGAACACTGAGAAAACAGGAACTCGTTGACTTCCTTTTTTTTGTAGCTGTAGTTTTTGGCTCTGAGGTTCTTGAGAATATCTAGTTTTCCCTTTCTCTCCTTCAAAAAGTTTCGCATACTGTCCTCTTTTCACTAAATACCTTCCGCAAATTCGATCAACTTATCCAAGTTTTGCTCCAAAAAACTCGTCTTGTAATCGCCTTTGATCACTCTTTTTTCGTAGGTCAACAGATACAGCAGACCGATGTTGGTCGATACCCCCCGGATCATAAACTCCTCCAAGGCCCTGCGCATCTTTCTGAGTACCTCCTGCCTCGTCCTCCCGTGAACGATGAGCTTCGCCAACATGGAATCGTAGTAGGGGCTGATCTCATAGTCCTGGTACAGAAACGAATCCACCCGCACTCCGTTCCCGCCCGGAAGGTTGACGATATTGACCTTCCCGCAGGAAGGCATAAAGTTGTTGCTCGGATTTTCGGCGTTGATGCGACACTCCATCGAAAAACCTTCTATCCGCACATCCTCCTGAGTAAAGGACAGAGGAAGCCCGAAGGCGATCCTGATCTGCTCCTTGACGATGTCGACCCCTGTTACCATTTCGGTAACTGGATGTTCGACCTGCACCCTCGTATTCATTTCCATAAAATAAAACTCGTTGTCCTCAGTCAGAAGAAACTCGATCGTCCCGGCCGACGTATAGTTGACCGCCCTTGCCGCATTCAGGGCCGCTTCGCCCATTTTTTCGCGTAGCTCCGGCGTCAACAATCGGCAGGGAGCCTCCTCGATCATCTTTTGGTTCTTCCTTTGAAGGGAGCAGTCCCTCTCTCCAAGGTGAATGACGTTACCCCTTTTGTCTGCAAGAATCTGTACCTCAATGTGCTTGGCCTCCTCGATGAGCTTTTCCATATAGATGGAATCATCTCCGAAGGCGGAAAGAGCCTCCTTCTTCGCTGAGAAAAACTCCTTCTCCATCGCTTCCCTGCGGTAGATCTTACGCATCCCCTTACCGCCGCCGCCGGCAGAGGCCTTGATGATGACGGGATAGCCTATTTCTTCCGCCTCTTTCAAAGCATCGTCCAAGGTATGGATCAGCTCTTTTGAACCCGGGATAACGGGCACCTTGTTTTTGATCATCGTCTCTCTCGCCGTCTGCTTGTCTCCCATCTTGGAGATGATCTCGTGAGACGGCCCGATAAAGACCAGCCCGCTCTCTTCGGTCATCCTTGCAAACTCGCTGTTCTCCGAGAGAAAACCGTAGCCGGGATGGATGGCGTCACAGCCCTTCAGAAGAGCGGCGCTCAAGATATTTCCTATATTTAAGTAACTGTTCTTAGGAAGGGCGCTCCCGATACAGACCGCCTCCGTTGCCATCTGAACATGGAGGGAGTGTCTGTCCGCATCGGAATAGACGGCGACCGTTTCTATATTCAATTCTCTACAGGCACGGATGATCCGCACCGCTATCTCTCCGCGATTCGCGACCAGAATTCTGTGAAACATTACTCCACCTCGATCTCGATGAGTTTTTCGTCGTATTCGACCATCTCTTCATTTTGAATGAAGATCTTCTTTACCACACCGTCGACCGGCGAAGAGATCTCATTGAGCAGCTTCATCGCTTCGACAATGCAAACGACCTGCCCCTTCGAAACCTTCTGTCCCACCGTAACAAAAGGCTTTTCGTCCGGGGAAGGACTCGAATAAAACGTCCCTACGACAGGAGAACGAAGCACATAGCCCTCCTCCTTATCGAAACTCTGGACCTCCTGCCTGACTTCTCTTTCGACTCTCTGCAACATCTCCTGTCTCGGCGGTGCTTCATAGGAAGAACCGCTCCCTCCTTTTTCAAGTTCGAGGGAGCAGTTCTCATCCTTCCACACGAGACGATTGAGGTTTGAATCGGCAAACCACTGAGCCAACTTCATCATCTCATTCTTCTTCATAGATCCGCCTTATTTATGTGTATCGATATAATCGACAATATCTTTCACTGTTACCAAGTGCTCAAACTCCTCATCCGCGATCGTAATGTCAAACGCTTCTTCCAGAGCCATCGCCAAGTCCGCAGCATCCAGAGAATCCATCTCCAGGTCCTCGATCAATCTTGCCTCGGCAACAACCTTTTCTTCCTTGCAGTTCAAGCTTGCCAAAATCGTTTCTTTTACTTTTTCAAATGTCATGGTAGTATCTCCTTTTCATCCTCTGAGTTTTTTAAATAATTTTAATAAATAATTTATATAAATTATTTTATATTTTAAGAGCAAAGTTTTTTTTTGTCAATTTTTATCTTTCATATTCCTAATATTTTTTACAAAAAACGGCGATTTTTGAGCAAAATATCGAAGAAAAATTCATTTTAGGGCTATTTTTTGGATTTTGGGATCTGAAATACTCCATTAAAAAAGAGTGTTGTAAAACATACACTCCTATAATGAAAATGCCTCGGATACTCACATTTCATACTGTTATTCCCTTAAGTTATAGATATCAGCAACCTGTATTCATACGATTATCCATTAATACTATTATTCTTTTGAGTTGTGGACATAAACGATCTGTGAGCCATAGAAGATAAACCGACTTTTCGTGATTTGAAAAACAGATATATCCACACTTCTATTGGAGAATAGTATAAAATTGTCCGATCATGAAGTTTGAATTCTACAATCACTCAAAACGTTTCCGATAAATATATGTTCTGTTTGCCTGATATTCTAAACGGAGAATACATATCAAAAGAAGATAAAACGGATGTTTGTGCTCATAAAACAGATACAACCATACTTCTATTCGTTTAAACGGTTGACATCGACGTTTTTTATTTCTTCCGGACCCGAAACGCTTTGTTTTGAAAGATCCAAGTCGAACATAACAATTCTTCTATTGAATAAGAGTATCCAATTACAAGATATCTCCTTAGGCAAAGAAAAAACAGTAGTCCGTTTTTGATATGTACCCTCCGTACTGATCTTCCGATAAAGAAGGTATTTATCATTTTCGGTCCACTGTTTTTATATCCGTTTCCTAATCCTCTTGCAGATACTTACAGAAGAAGGTGAGTTTCTGCGACGAATAGTTTTCTCTTTCATAAAACCTCACAGCTCCCGGATTTGTATCTTCCGCCAAGAGCTGAATCCTCTCAAAGCCCTCCTTCTTCAGAAGGTTTTCGAGTTCCGATAAGGCCTTGGAGCCTATGCCCTGTCCCTGCCTGTCCTTGCGTATATAGAGGTCGTCCAAGAGCAGGACCTTTCCATGAGCCCACACGCTGAAAAACCACGATGTATTCATAAATCCGACTGTTTGACCGCCTTCTTCGATCACATATAGGCGGTTCGGAGAATTCGGCTCCCGCATAATAAGCGAAAAAATCTCACTCGGATCTCCCTTATCTTGAGGATCCTGCCATACGTTGCCGTCCTGATACTCATACCTCATAAACTCGATATTGAGTTGCTCCCATACAGACTCATCTTTATGCTCGCACAGTCTTATCATAGTGCACCTCCATTTTCAAACCTTCCGTAGGATCGAAGGGAGGAATCTTCCTCCATGTCCATCAATAGGCGTTTTTATTGACAAATCCTCTGACCAACGTCATAATCACAATCTTGATATCCAAGGCAAAGGTCCAGTTCTCGATATAGTAGAGGTCGTAGCGGATCCTCTCCTCAATCGAGGTATCTCCTCGCAGTCCGTTGACCTGTGCCCAACCGGTGATGCCCGGCCTTACCTGATGTTTGATCATATATTTGGGGATCTCTTCCTTGAACTTCTCGACAAAGTGAGGTCGTTCAGGTCTTGGACCTATAACGGACATCTCCCCTTTCAAGACATTGAAAAACTGGGGCAGCTCGTCAATGCTGGTCTTACGCATAAAAGACCCCCACCTGGTCTTGCGAGGATCGTCCTTGACCGTCCATTGCACCTTCTCCTCTTCCTTCGACTGCACCTTCATTGAACGAAACTTATACATATAAAAGGTCTTTCGGTTCAGCCCCACCCTCTCCTGCTTATAGATGACCGGCCCCTTGGAAGTCAGCTTTATCATCAGCACGGAAATCAACATAAAGGGAGAGGTCAACACAATTGCCACTGTTGCAAACACGATATCGAACAACCTTTTACCGAAGTTCTTCATATGGTTATCCAAGGGAACATGTCTCGTATCGATGATTGGCATCCCGTCAAGATCATCCACGTAGGGATTGGCAGGAATGTACTTGTAGTAGTAAGGAATAATGTTAGTCTTGATCCCCGCCTTCTCACAGTTGAGGATCACATCTCCCAACCTGTGATATCCCTTGTCGTCCAAGGCGATGATGGCGATATCCGCATAGTACTTCTTGAGGATGTCCTCAAGTTGGTAGGTGGTTCCCAAATACTTGTACTCCTCCTTCTTGTCCCTCTTATCATCGACATAACCGACAATCTGATAGCCCCACTGTGAGTTTTTTCGAATGGCGGAGAAAAAATCCTTCGCCATCTCGGTCATTCCGATTACAATGCAGTGTTTTTGGTTGAAACCCCTCTTTCGGTATCGACGAAGAACGTAACGGATACTTCCCCTCTCAAGGATCATCAGTACCGTATTTAAGATGACGAAGATAAAAAGCATGACCCGAGAGAAGTTCATCAACTTGAGAAGATACAGAGCCAAGATAAGGATCAATGCCCCTGTGACGTTCGCACGAATGATCTTGCCGAACTCATAGAATACCGAATTGGTACGCTTGGGTGTATAAAGCTGGAAGATCGAATACAAAAAGATGTACACGGGAAGGAAGAGAAAGACTCCCTTGAGAGATTCGCCCAGCGGAACCGATATGATCCCCTCCATCCAGACAAATCGTATGAAGTACGCCGCCAGAAACGAGAGGAGCACGATGAGCATATCCAATGCGACCTGCACTCGGTTCAAGTATTTTTGGTTTTCTTTGATCACTGTATTTCCCCGCCTTTCGCAAAGAGGTCTTGTAACTCTGCTACTCTTTAGGACCTATTATACTATATTGCGGGAATAAAAAAACCGTGTTCTTGTGTAATCTGAAAATTTATATGAAATAACGCTCCGCAACCGAACAAAACTCCAAGCCTTTATCCGCGATGAGCCCTCTCACGTTTTCCGCATTGACTCCCTTCCTCCGTATGCTTATCCACATAGATCCCAACCTGTTTCATCAAGGCCTTTTTTGTTTTCATACTTGTATAACAACGCGTGGTAAAACAGTTGTAGCGGTTTTTTCGAACCTCGTCCAAAATCGCCCTGTAATACACTCCGGCCGTCGTTACAGCTCTCAAAGAGTCGCTGTCAAACATATATAGATTTTCGAATACTTCCTCATAGTACCGCTCTGCAAGCACAGCCAACTCCTCCCATAAAAGCACAACCTCTTCAGGAACCTCCGAATCCCTTACGGAGAGGACGGCATCCTTGAGTCTTCCCCTGCTCCGATTAAGTTTTGACAGATCTTCTATTTTGCAAACGCTGACACCGTAGTGCTCCATCAACATCCGAGGAAGATACACACGCTTCCTCTGTCTGATGTCTTCTCCGATATCCCTCAGGATGTTTGTAATCTGCATCGCAACTCCCAAGGTTTCACAAATACGCTCATATCGTTCATCCGCTCTTTGCCCCCTCAACATGGGAGCCAACATCAGACCTACCGTTCCCGCGACCTTCTTGCAATACTCGATAAGATCTTCCAAAGTTTCAACAGGTTTGAAATGCACGTCACTCCTTTGACCTTCAATTTGATTCAAAAAAGGAACGATTGGAATACGTCTTGTTTTTACCGTTTGTACAAATGCATCCCACCATTCGTGTTTGCTCCATGATTGAAGCTCCTCCCCGTCATAGAGGGACCTGACCTTATTCTCAAGTCTGTCCAAATCATCCTCAACCAAAGAGCCTCTCTGGCAGGAATCGTCCGCCAAATCATCCGCATAGCGACAAAAGGCATAGATGGCTGCGATATCCAAAAACTTTGAACGCTCCATACCCTGAAAAACCAGATAAAAACTGCTTGCACGTTCACGCATGATGCCCTCCGCCGCCCGATAAGAAGCGTTCAAACTCATAAGATCCCACCCTTCTCAACATCTCTTCGAAGCTCCTTCGCACATAGTTTGCCGCCCTCGATAACGATCGGCACTCCCGCTCCCGGATGGGTGCTGCTTCCCGTAAAATAAAGACCCTCACACGACATGCACTTGGACTGAGGTCGCAGATGATTGCTTTGTAACAGGGTGGGTTGGAGCCCGAAGGTCGCCCCTCGATAAGCGTTGAACCTCTGCATAAAATCAAGAGGAGTAAAGAATCTCTCACAGGTTATTTTTTCCCTCAAACCCGCAAGAGAAGGAAGCTTTTCCAAGGTCGAGATTGCACGCTCTCTGTAATGATCTATCGTTTCTTCCTCCCATGGATACTTGGATGTCACTACCTCCGAAACCGGAATGAGTACATAAAAAGAAGACTTTCCTTCCGGTGCCATATCCCTGTCGACATTGGAGGGAATGTGAAGATAGATCGAAGGCTCTTCCATCCGTGAACCGTCAAAAATCTGTTTGAGGTTGAGATCCAAATCATCGGCAATCACAAAGGTATGGGCAGCCATATCCGGATAAGTTCCTTCCACTCCCCAATAAAACACCAGACAGGAACAGGAATACTCCATGGCATCGATCCGTTCCGGGGTATAACGTCCTCTCGCCTTCTCTTCTTTGATCAGGTTCTTCACGGCATAAGGAAAATCCGCATCGCAGATCACATAGTCCGAAGAGATCTCCTTTCCCTCGACCCTAATCCCTCTTGCCCTCTTGTCTCGGATGATTACCTCTTCTACCGCTTTGTTCAGATGAATCTTTCCTCCCAACTCCTCAAACAGTTTCGTCATCCCCTGCGCCATCGTATACATACCTCCCTTGATAAACCAAACTCCATAGAGAAGCTCGATCAAAGGAATGATATTGTACAAAGAAGGTCCTTTTTTCGGAGACACCCCTATGTAAAGAGTTTGAAAACTGAGCATCTGTTGCAGATCTTTATCCAAGATAAACTTCGACATCATATGATCCGCACTGTCGAACGTTTTTAGCTTAAGGGCATGGAGCAACGTTTTGGGATTGTAGAAGTCACGCTTGGTTCGAAAAGGCCTTGTTATAAAATGATCCAAGGCAATTTGATACCTCCTGTAAATTGAACTGAGATAATCATAAAATCCCTTCGCATTTTCAACCCCCTTCTTTTCAAACATCTTATGAAGTTGCTCGAGATCGTTGGAGATCGAATAGAACCTCATAGGAGAAGAATCGAAATACACGTGATACATCGGATCAAGTTTGACCATGGGGATGTATTCATCGGGATCTCTTCCCGCAAGCTCAAAAATCTCACGGTAGACCGAAGGCATCATAACCAGGGTAGGCCCCACGTCAAAAGAATGACCCTGCATCTCTATCCTGTGCATCTTCCCTCCCGTCATCCCTTCTTTTTCATAGATTTCCACCTCATAACCTGCATGCTGAAGGCGGATAGCTGCCGAAAGCCCTCCTATACCCGCTCCTATTACCAAAACTTTTTTCATACTTCCTCCTTATATGTTCTTCATTCAAATTGTAGCCACAAACATTTTGCACTCCAAAATACCGAAATGTCTTTTGATTGTAATATTATTCTCCGTTTGAAATACAGGGTATACAGAATATATTATTACCAAAAAACAATTTGGATGATATGTTTCAAAACATTCAACTGTCAATTCTGACAGATCATAGTATAAAAAAAGGAACCGGTTGCCCGATTCCCTTCTTGTTATTGATCTATTCCTGTTCGATAATCCCGTAGTCTCCGTCGCGTCTTAAGTACAACAGACACACAATGTCGTCTTCCGCTCTGTGGAAGAGGAAGAAATCATGGCCCAGCAGCTCCATCTGCATGACCGCCTCTTCTTCCGACATCGGTTTGTACTCCAGTCTCTTTCTTCGAACGATACTTGCCTGTATATCTTCATCCGAGTCAAATTCCGCCCCGATGTTCTCATAACGGATGGTGTCATGTCCTTTCCTGATCAGCTTCTCCTTGTTCTTGCGAATCTGTCTGGCAAGCTTCTCTACCGCCATATCCGTTGCATCGTACAAGTCGGCATCTTCCACCTCGGCACGAATAATTCCCGATCCTATGGGAATCGTCACTTCGATTTTCTGAAGGTTTTTGGATGCGGATACCAATGCCTTTGCCGATACTTCCTTCTCAAAAAACTTATCCAACTTTCCAAGTTTTGTCGATAGTACTTTCTCCATGGCGTCTGAGATTCTGACGTTTTTTCCCGTAATTTTTAGTTCCATACTGTTTCCTCCTTGTGAAAGTCTAGTACAAAGGATGAACGTGCCCTTTCATCCTTTGTACTATTATACCCTATTTTCAGTATAAAAGATATGTTTTTAAACATTATTTTTTAAATTGCAAAAATTTTTTGTGAACTGTAAAGCGGACGCTTTCTTATGATCTGCGTCCGCCTTCTTCTAACCTTCATTCTGAACTTTTTTGCCCTTGATTTTTTTGAGACGGAAGAAGTCCTCCCTCTCTTTTTCTTCGATCACTTCCTGAATATACTTCACAGCTTCCTCATACTTCGGGATCTGTATTTTTTGAAGAGCATTTGCCCGCTTTGCCGTCTTCTTGATTTCCATCGAGATCTTAAACACCGCGTTTTCGATCTCTGCAAGTTCATAGATGAGATAACGCAGATCCTTGAATTTCATGACTGCGATATCGACCTTCTCGTTGGTTCGAAAGAAGCTGAAATCCGTATGCAAGAGTTCGTCCTGTTCGTAATCGACCAAAGGCACCTCCAAACCCATGACGCTCCGGTAGAGGATGTCGAAGTGCTCATAGCCGGGAATGGACATCGCGATCTCGTCCACATTGTTGATCCCCAGCGACATATTGACTCCCTGAAGGGCGAGGTAGGCTTCCTCAAAGCCTTCTTTGATCTGTTTTTGAAGTCTGTCCGCCTTCTGCACCAGGAGCATGGCTTCACGGATAAGAACCGTCCTCTTCTTGTCGAGCAGGGCAAAGCCGCTTCGCGAAAATGCCAAACTCTCCTTGGCCTTCATCAAATTCGCCTTGGTAGGCGTCATTTCATTTGCCATTCCTATCACCTGCCTACTTGCGATAATACTTTTCGATGGTGGCGGGCGATATCCTCTCGAGTTCCTCCTTGGGAAGGATCGAAAGCACCTCCCATGCGATGTTCAGGGTATCTTCAATCGTCCTCTTTTCATCGGTGTGTTGAGAAAGGAACTTTTCTTCAAACTGACGTCCGAATTCCATAAACTTCCTGTCCGCCTCTGAAAGGTCGTCTTCTCCTATGATCTGTGCCAAGGAACGAACCTCCTGAACTCTGGAATAAGAGGAGAACAGCTGGGAGGACACTTCTTCATGATCCCCTCTCGTATAGCCTTCACCGATCCCGTCCTTCATCAGCCTCGACAACGAGGGCAGGATGTTGATCGGCGGATAGATCCCCTGTCCCGAAAGATCCCGTGAAAGAACGATCTGTCCCTCCGTAATATAACCCGTCAAATCCGGGATGGGATGGGTGATATCGTCATTGGGCATCGTCAGGATCGGAAGCAGGGTAACCGAGCCCTTCTTGCCCAAGATCATCCCCGCTCTTTCGTAGAGGGTCGCAAGGTCGCTGTAGAGATACCCCGGATAGCCCTTTCTGCCCGGCACCTCCTCCCTCGAAGATGAGAGTTCCCTCAAGGCCTCGGCATAAGAAGTAAGGTCGGTCAGGATGACCAGGACCTGCATCCCCTCCTCATAGGCGAGGTATTCCGCAGCGGTCAAGGCACAACGAGGTGTCGTGATCCTTTCCACGGCGGGATCGTCCGCAAGATTGATATACATAACAACGTGCTCGACAACCCCCGAACGCTCGAAGGACTGGCGGAAAAAGTCGGCATCGTCGTGTTTGATTCCCATTGCCCCGAACACGATGGCGAAGTCTCCCTCTTCACCCTTGACTCCCGCCTGCCTTACGATCTGCGCTGCAAGTTCGTTGTGGGAAAGACCGTTGCCCGAAAAGATCGGCAGTTTCTGTCCTCGAATCAGGGTTATCAGACAGTCGATGGCGGAGATCCCCGTTTCCAGATAATCTCGAGGATAGGTCCTCGCCACGGGATTCATGGGCCTTCCGTTGACATTGTATCTCTTTTGCGAATAGATGGGACCTATGCGGTCGATGCTCTCTCCGACTCCGTTGAAGGCACGTCCGAGGATGTCCCTTGAAAGGGGTATTTCAAGAGGCTTTCCTGTAAAATTGACTGCCGCATTGCTTGTCGATATCCCCTGCGTCCCTTGGAAAACCTGTGCAACTGCCTTATCTCCCTCGATGGCGACGACCTTTCCGCTACGCCTTCCTCCATCCTGTAAGGTAATGTTGAGCACCTCTCCGTAAGAAACATCCGATACATCCTCCAAGATGATCAGATCTCCCTTTACCCGATTCAGTTTCAGATATTCTCTATCACTCATTACATCACCTCTTTCTTATTCCGATATTTTTTGATCAATTCGTCATAGTAGCGGTCGATGGCGTAGTCGAGTTCATCCAGGACCGTCATATCATCGTTGGGTACCGTGTACTTCATCTTGATCACTTCTTCAAACAGCTGCACAGAACGGACCTCCCTCTGTGCAATCGAATGAGAGAGAGCCTCCTTTGCCCGCGTATTAAGATGGTCGATCGACTTAAGCATTCGATACTGCTTTTCGAGCGGTACGAAGGTGTCGACCTCGTGCATGGCGTTCTGCTGGAGGAAGCCTCTCTTGATCACCCTTGCGATCTCAAGTGTGATCCTCTGATCGTCGGGCAGTACATCCTCACCCACGAGTTGGACGATGGAATTGAGTTTTTCCTCCTCGTGAAGGACTTTGAGCATCCTGTCGCGGACCTCTGTCAAGTCCTGAGCGACATTTTCCGCATAAAAGTCTCTGAGCACCTTGGTATAACCGCTATAACTTGTCAGATAACCGATTGCCGGATAGTGTCTTGCATAGGCCAATCTTCGATCCAGAGCAAGGAAGGCATTTACGAACCTTTTTGTATTCTCCGTTACCGGTTCGGAAAAATCTCCTCCCGGAGGCGATACGGCTCCGATTACAGTTACCGAACCTTCTTCCCCACCGAGGGTCGTCACATAGCCCGCCCTCTCATAGAATTGTGCCAATCTCGAAGGAAGGTAGGCGGGATAGCCCTCTTCCGCGGGCATCTCTTCCAAACGTCCGGAAATCTCACGCAGGGCCTCGGCCCACCTTGAAGTGGAGTCTGCCATAATGGCAACATGGTAACCCATATCACGGTAGTACTCCGCCATCGTGATTCCCGTGTAAATACTTGCTTCTCTTGCCGCAACAGGCATATTGGAAGTGTTGGCAATAAGTATCGTTCTGTCCATCAAGGGTTTTCCGCTCTTGGGGTCAATCAGTTTGGGAAAGTCCTCCAAGACTTCCGTCATCTCGTTTCCCCTCTCTCCGCATCCGATATAGACGATGATGTCGGCATCCGACCACTTCGCCAACTGATGTTGGGTCATGGTCTTTCCTGTTCCGAAACCCCCGGGAAGAGCCGCTGTTCCTCCCTTTGCGATCGGGAAGAAGATATCGAGGACCCTCTGACCTGTGATCAAAAGTTCTTGGATGGGCTTTCTCTCCCTTACCGGTCTGGGAAGTCGCACCGGCCATTTTTGATAGAGTTTCAGCTGCTTGTTTCCTCTTCCTGTGGAAATCTCGGCAATGACCTCTTCGATGTTGTAGGTTCCCGAAGGTTTGACCTTGTGTACTTCTCCCGACATCCCCGGAGGTACGGGCAGTCTGTGCTCAATCAGTTCGGTCTCCTGTACCGTCGCATAGATCTGTCCCTCTTCGAGGTAATCTCCTTCCTCGATCAGAACCTTGACCTCCCACAGTTTTTCGGTGTCGAGGCTGATCAATCCGATCCCCTCTGCGATGTATTCGCCCGAAATCTCGTTGATCTTTTCAAGGGGACGCTGGATTCCGTCAAAGATATTGCCGATCATTCCGGGTCCCAGAGTCAGGGACAGGGGCTTATCCGTAGGAGTTATCCTCTCTCCGACCTTCAGCCCCTCGGTCTCCTCATAGACTTGGATGGTTCCGACATCCCCTTGCAGGGAGATTACCTCTCCGAGAAGTTTCTTCTGCCCTACCATAACCATCTCTCTAACCTCGAAGTCTTTCATCCCTGCCGCCGTAACGACAGGGCCGTTGACCGACAGCGTCTTGGCCTGTTGTTTATCCATTCCATTCCGCCCCTTCCCTCACATAGTCGCTGAGGTATTGACCGATCGGGTCTCTCATCGATTCGAGTTTTTTTGCAATCGTCTTGTTTATCCTGACATTGTCCTGAGGAATTTCCAGAATAAAGCCTCCTATATCTCTGATCTCACCTTCCTTGATCTCAAACGAGGTATATCCCTCCTCCATCGCATTGTCGGCGATCTTTTCCTTGATCTGATCGAAACGGGGCGGGCAGAGGTATAGCACGAACTCCTTTTGTACGTCCATCTTTGCCTCCTTCAAGATCTTGGAAAACAATCGGATGACAAAATCGACATACTCCTCCCCGAGAACGTAGTCCCGAGCCTTCTGCTCGACATTTTGGATCAGATCTCGAATAAAAATCTCATTTTTTCGAAGATACTTACGTTTCTCCTCCTGTTTCAAGGCGGAAATCCTCTCCGACTTCTGCCTGTCGATGCGACGCACCGAGGCCGTCTTCTCCCTGTCAAGCGCCGTCTGCAGCCTCGCCTTCTCCTCTTCCAAAAAAGTCTGTATTTGTATTTTTTTCTCCGACACTTCCCGTCCGATCTCTTTTTCGACCTTCTCATGGACCAGATCGTGGAACTGTTGAAGTTTTTCTTCCAATGTGATCATACCTTCATCCTCCCTCCTTAGAGTGCTTTGTATCTGTTTGTTATCAACTGACGGTCTTTCTCCTGTCAACATCCGATCATCCTAGAGTTTTATTCCCACCGATTCGTTGATATACTGCGTGATATAATTGTCCGGCCTTCTCTGTCCGTGCCTGTCGGGCACCTCGACAACGAGAGGGCTGCGACGGTACATCCGGATCTCCATCAGTTCCTCCCTCGCCTTTTCAAACACCGTCTCCGTTACGATCAGGATCCCGAACTCAGGTTTTTGCAAAACGTAATCGATCGCCCTACTGATCTCCTCCGGAGTCTTGGCAAGGACCGCCTCTATACCGGCAAGTCTCATCCCGACGAGGGTATCGTTGTTGTCCGATATCAATATACTCCTCATCTCTTCACTTCCTCTTTATATCTGTCCCAAGATCATAATGGACACGATCAGACCGTAGATGGCGATCCCTTCCGCCAAACCTACAAAGATCAAGGTTTTTCCTAAGATCTTTTCATCTTCGGAGACCGCTCCCAGAGCCGCACTTCCCGCAGCACCTACGGCATAGCCCGCTCCTATCGTTGCAAGTCCCGTCGCCAGCGCCGCTCCGATAAATGCCATTCCCGCATTGGGATTGTTTGCGGAATTGCCTGCCGCATAGACGATCTTAGGAATAAGCAGAGCGAAGGATGAGCCCGCCAAGGGGGCAAATAGGGCCAAGTTCGCCAAAAAAGCCTTTTTGACATTCTTTTCGCTCCCCGTCTGATACATACGAATACCTATTCCTATGGTTGCCAATACAAAAAACACCATGATTGCCAAGATATAATTCATCACTCTTCCTCCTAAAATTGATTTCTTTATTGAAACACGGGAAAATTTCCTCCCGTTTCTTGCTACTTCCACAGCTGTTCTTTCAATTGATGCTATTGCCCGGTTCACCTATGACCTATACTCCTCGATTACTGTCTGTCTTTTTACTTATAGAGAAGAACCGTTCCGTCGGGTTTTCTTAAGCGGACAAGCAGGAGCTCCCGCCTGTCTCCACAGCCGATCTTTTGACTTCTTGAGAAGGAACCTCTCTCTGTCCGTTCAGACCTCTCAAACCTCCGACGATATCTCTAACGCCGGAACCTGTTTGGATCGTTTGATCGCCGGATCGTACTTCACTGATGATGAAACAAATTGCAAAGCGGGCATCCTGCTCTTCGATCGAGACTTCGTGTCGAAAACCGACCTCCGATCTTGTTTCTTCGACGAAGACAAGCAGAGATATACCGCGCAATTTAAAAAAAATATAGAACCTCTTTCATATTCAATGCTGTTATCCGACAGAAGCGTTGTCCTATCCATTCCTCAACTGCGAAGATCGGTTCCTGATACTTCAAAATACAAACCTTCGATATCGACAGTTCAAATGAATAACGGTATAAAATAAAGTTTGGTGGAATCGATCTCACAGACCTTCGATACTCCGCAAAACAACGGCAAAAGCAAAATAGTCGTTATTCGATATTTCTCCAAGACCCCTATCTTTCCATATAGGACACGGGTACAAATGCTTGTCCGTCTCCCCTGAAATACTTGCCGAAAAGTTCATAATACTCCAATCTCAAGCCCTGGATCAAAACGATAAGTCCCTCGAGACCTATGATGATGATATTGCCCAGCACCAAGATCGCCAGTCCCATCGCCCTATGGTTGACCATGTTCGCCATCGTCGTAAATGCCAAAAACAGACCGACATGGTTCAAAGCAAAGGCTCCCACACGGATAAAGGAAATCGTGTTGGAGAGCAGGCTCAATATCGTCTCGATCAGATTGAAACCGCCTTCGATATAGTAGGAGGACGCTCCCTCCTCGTAGACCGGCTTCTGTCCCTTGAGCTTCGAATACAGGGGAACACGCAGAAAGATCATCGCCAGCGAAAGCACCATCGCTCCGACGAGGATACCCTCATTGACCTTGGTATCCTTCAGCACCGTCTGGAGCAAAAGGATCAGAAAGGACACATAGAAGATCAGCCCCGCAAGGCCATCACGCCCGAAGAACATCTCATCCTCCCTTCCTTGCGCTTTCAGGTTCCACATCGACATCCCGAAACTGATCAACAGAAGAATGACCCCGAAACCGATCGCGGTATACAACACAAAGTTGATATCTTCCATCGGACGCACGAATAACGCGGGCAGGACTTCCTCGTTCCCGAAGATACTCCCATACATAAAGCCGAACATCGTCGAGCTGATCCCGATACGTTTGAGGATCTCACCGTAAGGTGAAGCTTCCTTGCGCGACAGAAGAAAGCCGAACAAAACAAAGACCAGACCCTGTCCCACATCCCCGAACATCGCTCCGAACAATACCAGATAAGTCACCCCAAGAAAGAACGTCGGGTCGATCTCCTTGTAGTTTGGGATCCCGTACATATTGACCAAAAGCTCAAAGGGGCGTATCACCTTGTTGTTCTTGAGCTTGGTTGGCGGCACCAACTCCTTCTCGACCTCGGAGGAGTCGATCTTCTCGATAATGATATGCTTACAACAAGTCTCCAGACGCTTGCTCACATCATCATAATCTCCCTCCGATACCCAAGCCACAAAATAGAAAAAATTCCTTGTCCACGCCACATTGCTCTTGAGTTCCTCGATCTTCTTCTCGAGCATCAACAGAGACTTGAGCTCGACGATCTCCTCAAAATACTTCTCCTTGATCTCCTCGATCACAACGATGTCGCTCTCCCGTCTCCTCTTAAGTTCGTCGATACGTTCCCTCACATCGTTTCCGACGTCACGGACCCTTCCTTCGGTGTTCTCGGGAAACTCTATCTCCTTGAAATTCAATGATTTCAATATCCTCGATGTTTCCTCCTCGTCCTGCTTTGTCGAAAAGATCAGGTAACTCTCTCCATCTGAAGAACTTCCTATATGTAGCACGATCGCCGGAATGTTCTCGTAGTTGTCACGGAGTTTGATCCTGCGTTCCTTGGTCAAGGTGCCTATATGATAGTTGAAATGTTGCATACTCCGTATCTCACCGATATCGATATCCATATCCCGGAGATTTTCGATATTCTCCAGGAACTCCTCCTTTTCCCGGATCTCCCTCTCGTGCTCATCCTTGTCCCTTCCCAAGGGTTTGAGGGCGGAATGGATTTGATCGATCCTCTCTCTGATCTGTTCAATATCCTTGGCTGAATCCGTCTTCTTCAAAGGGATTTCCTTCTTCAGAAGTTTGGAAATCTCCTCGAGTTTGTCCTCGTAGATCTTGAAGTCCGCCTTCTCTGCCTTGTATCGGGTGAACCTCCCCGAATCACGAATCGGATCTTCGTACTTGGACAGCATGGTCATCGTCAGCGAATCCGCCACCTTATTCACGGTATAGTTTCTGATATGAGCACTCTCACTCAATATCAATTCTCTGAGAATATCGTGCATACACTCGACAGGTGCAACGATATTCATCAACTTCATCTTTTCAACCGCCATATCTTGCCTCCACCTTCCTTTCTCATCTTCGAAGAAGTGGGGATCAAATACTCCCACTTATCCGCCTGATTGTATTTTGCTCCCTCGATCACGGTGATCATATTGAGGTTTTCATACTCCAACGAATGAACAAACTCCATGAGAGCTGCTATGCTCATCGGATGATTTTGGTTCAACGCCATCAACCTCTTCATAATATAACGATCCATAAACCGCTGATCGTGGACTACACTGTCCTCGTCCAACCCTCGGTACTTCTTGCGGAAAAAATCCTCGAAATCTTCGACGAAATTTGCCGAGTAGACCAGCTGTTTCATCACATTGAAAGTCAGTCTGTCTCCACCTTGTAGGGAATAGTTCAGGATCTCCTCATCGGAGATCGAATAATTCAACTTCGCTCGATAGATCCAGCCTCCATTGATCACATCTACAAAGAGACCGATGACTTCCAAGGCGATATCCCTGTCCTCCTTCGAGAGTTTCTCCGCCTTTCGGATCAAATTCTCAAAATACACATAGTCCGTATTCATCTCGATATGAAACTCTCTGGTCTGCACGTCTTCAGCAGTTACGTTACGTAGCGCCGCCTCCAGGATACTGCCTTCGAATCGCTCTATAACCTCCTCGACCGTCTTCGAATAAAGTAGCGACTCAAAGTCGATATCAAGGTACGAACGGATATGAAACAGCTTGCTGCGAATATCCGCCGCCGGCCTTGCCTGACTGACTCCCCGAAGCAGAATGTGCAGGTTTTCGACCTCATAGCGAAAGAGGATTGCCTTCAGGAAATCTCGATATTCCTTCTCCATAAAGTTTTCCAAGCCTTGAAGTCTTTCGATTCCATGATTGCGAAGAAGGATCTCCAGCTCTCCCCTGTGGATATCCTTCAAACTCCTATCTTTGAGTATCTCTCGATATACCGTGTTGTCACGCAGATAACGTGAGATCTCAACCGTCGAACTTAAGGCGAACAAAGCCTCGTAGTCTCTCATGCTCAGCAACTGCGTCTTCATCGCTCTCAATTTCGTATTCAAGGCGGAGAATCTTGCCGTATTGCCCATAAGCTAGTCCTCCATAGCGCGAAGCACCATCCGGAACACTTCTTCACTGACGACCGGACTGTACTTCTCATACCTTTGATCGAGTTTTTTCTGCCTTTTGGTACTCTGAGCGCGGATCTCTTCCTCCTGCTCCTTTACAAAGGCCTCCGCCTCTTTCTTATACTTCTCGATCTCCTCCCTGTTCGCCTCCTGCATTTCTCTCTTGAGTTCAAGAAGAAGTTCCTTCTTGCTCTGCTCCATCTCCATCAGGGTTTCGTCCGCATCCTCGCGCTTCTTGATCGCATCCCTGTCTATCTGAATAATGGATTTAATGATCTGTTCCAATTCGTTCACCCCTCTTTGCATCAACAGTTTGGATGTTTGCCTTTCTGAACATTTGTACCGCCGTGTTTCACGGCTTTTTGCGCTCAGATCTCATCCAAACCTATCATATACCCTTTCCTTTTAAAAATCAAAATAAACTCCTTTTAGCAAAAGGAGTTTATTTAAACAAAAACCTTGCACTGCAAGATTTCTATTTGTTTTTGACCATAAAACGTCCACTATATTTTACATTTTTTCTTTAGTTTTACCTTATTTTTTACATAATTATTGTCAATTGTAAAAAAACATCCCGTGCTTTCTTTCACTTTCTTCCTTTTTCAAGCATTACAACAGAAAAGCAGCCCATATTTTTCCACACTTTTTCGACCTTCTCTCCTATTCACTTTTGTATCAAGAAACCCCTCCTCATACAAATTGACCTTGCCTGCTCTAAGATCTTCTGCGCCCGCTCCAACCATCCTCTTAAAGTAGAGCTCCCTCGCCCATATCCGGCCTGAATCTGTAGATGATATCGGCGATGTCATTCTCGGACTCCTTCAGTCCGCCCTTGAGCCACTCAATATATACGTTGTAGATCGCTCCCACGTAGTAAAAAAGCTGATACTTCATCTCCTTGCTCTCTTCTCTTCCGCTTCTTTGGAAGACATACGCATTCAGTCTCTCCATCATCAGCGAAGAAAGATTCGCCCTTGTCAAACACAGCATAAGATCTGCATGTTTTTTGAAATACCTCAAGCTTTGGACGATGTGCTCCCGGCTCTGAAATTCAAATCGAAATTTTTCATCGACTTCTTTGTAATACGTTTCGATAAGACTGTCCAAATAGTTCTCCAACACCTCTATCTTATGGGAAAAATAGCGATAGTAAGACATTCTGGACACCCCCGCCTTGTGCGTCAACATCGTAATCGAGATATCATCCAGAGCCTTTGTCTTCATCAGTTCGATCAGTGCCTTCGCCATATACAACTTGGAGCTGTTTTCTCTTACTCTCTTCATAATCTCCATCCCCTAAATATCATAAACTGTTACAAAACGACCTGTTTTGTAAATTGTATCATAAAGGAAAATGCTATACAATAGAATAATAACCTACAATTTTTTTACAATTTAGAGTCTTACTGTCTACAATTTCTAATACAATAAAGGCAACGATCGAACCGACGAGTACAAGCTTCGAAGACTCAAACAAAGCATCTCCTCAGTAAAGCAAAACGCTTCTTTGTGATATGTTTAGTTTCAACAGCAAACCGAAACCCGTTCGGATCGGTTCGACAAACTGTACGATTCATCAATTTCACTCTTCGGATCTGCACCGACTCCTCACTATCCAAGCTCTCATCCATCGCAGGACCTGCTCCGGAAAAAAGGTGTTCTGCCTTTTATCATCCTATACCGAAAATAGAGTTGCAGACAACAGACCTCAACTGTGAATAGTGCTCTTATAACCCTAATCGTTTTGCCTGCGAGTCTCAATCTTGTAAGAGTGCAACTGTAAAGTTCTTGTTTTTCAGGTAAACGTTTTTTGCTTACAAATACACGAATGTTTCCTTAGAGGAGGTTTTCTTTATGAAAAAAATAATTGTTGATTCCGGCTGTGACATCACAAACTTTCATCCTGCCGGCAAAGATGTAAAGTTCGCGAGGGCGCCTCTTTCGATCATATCGGGCGACAGAGAATACCTCGATACCCCTGACTTGGATATAAAGACCATGCTCGATGAGGTTACTTCCTCCTCGGCAAAAAGTTCCACCGCCTGTCCTTCTCCCAACGCCTTTCTGGATGCGTATCAGGGAGCGGATGAGATCTACGTCGTTACAATCACAGGTGGTCTCTCCGGGAGTTACAGCAGTGCAAAACTTGCGAGCGAGATGTTCCTTGCGGAAAATCCCGATGCAAAGATCCATGTCTTTGACTCCCTCTCGGCAGGTCCCGAGATGACCTTGATCCTATACAAGATCTCCTCCCTCCTCTCCGAAGGCAATGATTTTGAAACTGTCATCCAAAAGACCTCGGATTATATGAAGCACACGGGCTTGTTCTTCATCCTCAACAACGTGGATACCTTGGTATCGAGCGGGCGTCTCCCCAAGATCGTCGGACTTGCTTCCGGCATCCTGGGCATATCCCTCCTGGGACGTGCCAGCACGGAGGGCAAACTCGAACCCCTGCACAAGTACAGAGGAATAAACAAAGGTGCTAAGATCGTACTCTCTTCCTTGCAGGAAGAAGGATTCAACGGCAAACATCTCATCATTGCTCACAACTTCAACGAGGACCACGCCAACCACATCCGTAAGACCGTCCTCGAGATCTATCCCTCCGCGAAGATCGAACTTATGTTGACCAGCGGGCTGTGCAGCTACTATTCGGGTAAACAGGGTATGTTGATCGGTTTTGAGAAGAATTGATCCCTCTCCGGAACCGAAATCCAAACGAATGAAACAGCGATATAAATCAGCTGTTTGAGTGTCGGAAAGCTCTAATGCTCTGTTTTACGACTTGGTTTTCGGTTCCAAAAACGTAGTATCAGTTTCATTTTCACTTTCATCTACTACAAATTCCGATTTATATCTATACATCCCATGCACCTGATATTTTGATTGGGGTTTAGTATAGGCATTTCAAACGGGAAATAGTATCACAAACCAAAATAAAGACTATCGGAGTGTTGCCTCCGATAGTCTTTATTTATTAATCTTTATTCATCTTACTTCTTCAAAATATTCTTCCGCATTTATAGTTTTCTGAATACCTCTCGATTAGTTGTTGTTTTGTTTTTCAAGGATGTTCGGGCTCGCTGCATCTTTTCCTACATTGAATTGATCCCATAGGAATTTGATTCCGATTTTTACTTCTTTGTTTTCAGAGTCTATATCTCTTCCTTCCGGATTTTCTACAGTAGTACTTCCCGATGTGTACTTACCTGCTGCATCAGGATCCATAGCTACTCCCAAGAACAGGTCCATTCTGTTGTCGGTAGGAGTGCAAAGCATTGCTTCCTTATCTTTCAGTTCTCTTACAAAATCCGCATTTTCCAATGCCGACAATCTTACAAACTGAACTCCGCCTACTGTAAAGACTTTAGTGTTGTCGCCAATCGCTTCTGCAAGCTTGAATACGTTCCAGCCCGGTTTGTACTCCGGTCTATACTGCTCGCCTTCAATCAAAAGTGCTACCCCGATCATGTCCTTCAGGTTTCCAATGTTGTCTCCTTTGAGTTCAAACTTCAGGTTGCTCAATTTTGCAGCGATATCTCCTACGTTGACGATGTCCGTACGGAATGCTTGTGCATATCCCGGATACATTTTCTGAATCGACATTTCGATCTCGTCGCTTCCTTTTGCGTGTACATAAGTTTGAGGTCCTTTTTTAATGGTCTCAGCATTCTTCAGTTCCGCATCGAATGTTACGTTGTTGTATCCTTCTGCCTCTTTGTAGTACTCGCCGATGCTTCCTTCTCTTGCGATGATGTTGTAGTCGGTATTTCCTCTCATAAAGAACTCGTCTGCTACAAATCCGTCGTTATCCCCGTGCTTAATTCCGTCTACGATACTCCAGCCGTTTTGCAAGGTTTCGTTGTCATATTGTGCATAGAGTCCGAGGTCCGCAAAGGTCACTCCGAAATCTCCTGTTGTAGCCTTTGTGCTGATGCTCAACGTATCTGTCCAATATGCATAACCTGTTCCTGCAAGCACCAAAGATAGTGCCAAGACACTTCCTATTAATGATTTTCCGCCCATTCTTTTCATGGTTCTGCCTCCTTTAAAATTATTAAATGAATAAGGTTTGTTTAAGGTACCTTGCTTTGTTATGAGTAAAGTATAGCTTTTATTCCAAAATTTCAAAACCCTCTTAAGTCTTATTTTTTCTTCTTTTTTGGTCCCATATTCCTTCCCTTTTGAGGCTCTATACCCTTTCCAAAAATGAACTTGCACTGCTACTAACATTTAGTATAACATACTCCTAAAGTAGTATAGGTACCATACATTCAAATCACAATACTCGAAAACATCTTAATATTATTCTTCTGAGATCTTGATATTCCTATTTATTTTACCTATGCTGTTAAACCTTGTGCATTATGCCGGACAAGGGCAAAGATCAATTATTCCTTTGAATGATGAATATCGAAGAATAGTATAACAACACTCTATAAAACCAGATAATTCAAGCAAATAACAGCATACAACAATCCACACAGGCAACAACCCCCTATGATTAAAGAGAATAACAACACTTTAAAAAGGATGTCATGATCAGAATAATCACGACATCCTTTTTAAAAGCGGTATATGATTGGTGCACCTAAAGGGACTCGAACCCCTAGCACGTGGCTTCGAAGGCCACTGCTCTATCCAATTGAGCTATAGGTGCAAAACCTCATATAAAAAAATGGAGCGGGTGAAGGGGATCGAACCCTCGCAACCGGCTTGGAAGGCCGGGGCTCTACCACTGAGCTACACCCGCAAATAAGTACACACAATAATTAAGATGGTGGAGGAGAGTGGATTCGAACCACTGAAAGCGTAGCTAACAGATTTACAGTCTGCCCCCTTTGGCCACTCGGGAACTCCTCCATATCAAATTAAAATGAAATTGGTGGGACCAATAGGGCTCGAACCTATGACCCCCTGCTTGTAAGGCAGGTGCTCTCCCAGCTGAGCTATGATCCCACTTTTTTGGTGACCTCTAGGGGAATCGAACCCCTGTTACCGCCGTGAAAGGGCGGTGTCTTAACCGCTTGACCAAGAGGCCACTGGAATTGGCTACGACTTACTTTCCCGGGAGTCTGCACTCCAAGTATCCTCAGCGATGTAAGGCTTAACTTCTGTGTTCGGAATGGGAACAGGTGTATCTCTTACTCTATTGTAACCATATTCCTTGTTACTGCGTCTTTTAGGCATCTTCTTGTTCGCTATCGTCGTTCAGTCAGTCACGTATGTCTATATACGCTCCTTCCTTCTCTCCTCTGCTCACTTCGAATCTGCTCTAAAATGCTTGCAACAAGCTCCTTTGCGCTTTTTAGCAATTTCTTCGTTAGGCTTCTTTATCATCCGCCTTGAACTCATCTAATCTACGTGCAACAACTCTTACTCTGATGGATTGTACCATCAAAACTGCATAACATCTTCTCTCCTTTGGATCAAGTCCTCGATCG
>NZ_JBHSHL010000054.1:0-2864 GCF_042652965.1 Filifactor villosus | reverse complement strand
CACAGATATCATCCAACTTGAGATCATGGTAGAGTTTTTGCAGGAACAAATATCCTCCCTCGAGCGAAGTGGGAGAATCTTTTTGGATACGCGCCGATTGGGAATACTTGACTACGACATCTCGTTTACTCTCTTTTTCTTTTTGGTTCAACTCTTCTATATACTGTTTTGCCCATTCGATGGGATCTTGCCCGTTTAATTTCTCGCAAAGTTCTTTGTAGGTTCCAAGTTTCTCGACGACCTTAGAAGTATTGGATTTTGTTTTCGGATTATAAACCGATTTAATGACGTAGAGAGATTTTGCATTTTTAGATTCGGAAACTTTCAAACGCATGGCGACCTCCTTTCCTATTCATTGTATTATAACACATTACGAGACATTACGCAATAATAAATTATAAAATTTGACAAAAAAAATAAAGCATTTAGAATGCTTATAGTGATTTTTTCCCTTTTAAACTGTCAAACTCCCGAAAACAGAGCTGTGATGTTTGAAATCACCAAAAATAATTATTAAATATAGAGTTGCTTTTTATATTATAATTCATTATAATTAAGGAAGATATACAATCTCGGAAAGAATGTCAATGGAGAAAAAAGCGGACATAGAAGCACGGGTTATCGTACATAACTGGTAAAATTTCATTGTATGCTGAAAACGAACAAAAAGGAGGGGAGTTTGTGCTTTCCGGGGAGTATAAATTTAATAAAAGGTTGTAAGGAGGACTTATGGAACTGTTAGAAATTGTGCAGATGCTAAACTCAAAAGTATTGTGGGGTTGGCCTTCTATTATTTTGTTGTTGGGAACAGGAATTTATTTTACCCTTATTACAGGTTGTGTTCAGATCAGAAAAATGGGATTGGCATTTAAGGAAACCTTCGGTTTCCTGTTTGAGCCCAAGAAAGAAAAGAAAGAAGGAGAGGTTTCTTCTTTTCAATCTCTTGCAACTGCGATTGCAGCTCAGGTAGGAACAGGTAACCTTGCAGGGGTTGCAACCGCGATCGCGTCCGGAGGTCCGGGAGCTATCTTCTGGATGTGGATGAGCGGTTTCTTCGGTATGGGGACTATTTTTGCAGAGGCTGTCGTTTCTCAAAAGTTTGTACGAAAAATTGACGGAGAAAAGGTTGGAGGACCCGCTTATTATATCAGACACGGTCTTAAAAACGAAACCGTAGCCAAATATCTTGCCGGATTCTTTGCAGTTGCGATTATTTTGGCACTCGGTTTGATGGGTAACGTTGTACAAGCGAACTCTATTGCGGCATCGGCTCAAACGGCATTCAACATTCCGCCCGTTGCAACAGGAATTTTTGTATCGATTCTTGTTATGTTGATTGTTGCAGGAGGGGTATCGAGAATTACTTCTGTAACGGAGAAAATTGTTCCTTTTATGGCGTTATTTTATATTGCGGGCAGCTTGATCATCATCTTTATGAACTTTGCAAACATCGGACCTGCTCTTTCCATGATTGTAAAATCGGCTTTTTCCGCTCAGGCTCTGTTGGGTGGAGCAATCGGTACAAGCGTAAAACAAGCATTCCGTTACGGAGTTGCAAGGGGATTGTTCTCCAATGAGGCAGGTATGGGTTCTACACCTCATGCACACGCATTGGCGGAAGTGGATCATCCGGCTCAACAAGGACTTGTTGCTACACTTGGAGTATTGATCGACACAGGTATTGTTTGTACCATGACGGCGCTTGTAATTTTGACGACCGGAGCTTACGACTTTGTAGCCGAAGGTCTTACCGGTGCAGGACTTACACAACAGGCATTTACTCTCGGATTTGGAGCATATGGAACCAAGTTTGTTGCAACCTGCTTATTTTTCTTTGCATTCTCTACCATCATAGGTTGGTATTTCTTTGGAGAAACAAACGTGAAGTATCTGTTTGGAAAAAAAGGAGTTTGGCCTTTCCGAGTTTTGGTAGTTCTTTTCCTTGTTGTAGGCTCTTCTGTAAAAGTTGAATTGGTGTGGGAGCTTGCAGATATGTTCAACGCTCTGATGGTAATCCCGAACTTGATTGCCCTGTTGGCGTTGTCCGGCTTGGTTGTTAAGATGCAGAAGGATTTTGAGCAGAAGTTTCTTTTAGGAGAAAAATCCGAGTATCAAAACAAATAAGTTACAAATATAGACTTAAAAAAAGCAATCTTCCTTTTCGGGAAGGTTGCTTTTTTTTTGACTTGACAGCTCTGTTTGGATTTTTTGACGGTGGCATTGCTGCATATTTTATGCCGAGACTTATTTAATACTATTATTCTTTTGAGTTGTAGATATAAACAATCTGTGACCCATAGAAGATAAAACAACTTTTCGCAGCTTGAAAAACAGATATATCTATACTTCTATGGGATATGGGAAAATAGTATAAACCGCTTAGTTATAGTATTGTCTGCTACAATACAGTTATGGTTGACGTCTTTTACATCCGGTAAGCAGTTATACATCTTGCTGCCCGAGTTGCGTAATGACAGAGAATGAGTATGTTGTATAAGAATCCGCAGATTGAATACTTTGAAATATCCTCGTCAAACGGCGTTTCAGCAATGATATATCCGGCGTACTTGAGATTTTAAAGCGGAGAATAAGATTAATACAGGATGTGGCATAAAAGTGAAGGATGAAGAAAGATTGGATCTTTTCTCGAGTGAAGGTGTGGTTTGCGTTCGGTTGAAAAAGGCATCACAGACCTAAGAGTCGAATGTGGTGAGCTATGAAGTTTTTTAAATTGATCCGGTCGAGTGAAACATCGATACAAATTATAGGGCCCAGAAATGAAAAAACAAAAACAAAAAAAGCTATTGACAAAAAAAGGGGAAGGTGATATATTAATACTCACCATCGCGGGGCCTGAGAAGAGG
>NZ_JBHSHL010000053.1:0-1668 GCF_042652965.1 Filifactor villosus | reverse complement strand
TCGCTACCCGTTATGCAAAGAGCGTCTCCTGCTTTGTTGGAGCAATTCATTTGGCATCGATCGTTTTATGATTAAGATGTCTTGTTTAATTTGTGTAGACACGCTCTAGATTTCGAATTGAGAATTTTATCAATTCCCTTTAATACATCCTTTGCATCATTGCCAACAAGCAAAGTAGCCAACATGTGTTCAATGTTCTTATTCATTCCAAGCACCACCTTTCATCTCTTCTTCCTTTTGCTCCTCTAAAATAAGGTCTATTTCGTCATAGTACTCTTTCACTGCATCAGCCGCGTATATGCGACTATCTCTCTCTAAATACTGACAATAATAAGCCATAAAAGACTCATAGTCCTCTCCACCATCCCGGTAATTTGCCATCTCTCTGATGTATTCATCACAGTGCTGAAAGACTCTCATCTTCCTCTGTGATTCAGAAGAATCAAGGTATAAACGAACCAAACTATGTTCCCAGGCATGATACATTTCGTGAAGCACTGTGTCCAAGATTTCGTCTGGGGCATCATTTTCAAGGTGCTGTTTATCTATAACGATTCTTCTTTCGGCATCACAGTATGATCCCAGAGTATGTTCCTGTAGGTCGTCCATTACAATTGTTACCCTGAAATCCATACCCCAGTAATTAGACTCGCAGTTACAGACATCCTGCAGAACTGAAAGTTTCTGAACAGTTGTCAAGGGCTCCCAGCTTTCAACATTTCTAATCTTGGATATACTTTCAATGTTATAAGTAAGTCCCCACTCATTCTCTGTATAATTAGTGTCAAAACCGCTGATACTAATCTGTTTGACATCTGCAACAACGAAACCACCATGAAAGGTTCGATTATATGTAATAGGAATAACAAGTACAAACATGGTTAAGCCTAAAACCAAACCTGCAACATTCATCATTCTCACTGTTCTACTTTTAATGATGAAGTGTTTTCTTTTCTTGCTTTTAATGTTAAGAATAAACTGTCCTCTACTCTTTCTTGAAAAAACAAGTCCGGCATAACCAATAAAGAATATAAGAAAAATAATGAATAACATTTTTATCCAACCGGCATAGTAACCTTTATATGCCATAATTGTGTATGCTCCAACGCCAATCATAATATCTGCAAGCACGCCTCTTGTAGTCATACATTTTCTCCAACGAAGTGCTGTTCCAATTGTATATGCTAATCTAAAAATGGTCCACAAACAACAAAAAATCTCTTTGAAAACCGGTCCAATCAATCACAAAATATCTCCGAGATGAGGTACACTTAATCTCGGAGGTGACATGAGGTGAAAACACTAATGGACAAGTTCAAAATCATTGATGCAAAACGAAGGGGGTTATCGAACAGGGAAACAGCCAAACGGTTGGGAATCGACCGTAAAACAGTAGCCAAGTATTGGAATGAATACAACGAACGATTAAAAGAGCTCAATCTCACGGATTCTCATACAGACATTCGAGAACTACAGGCACAGATCGTAAAAGAACCGCAATATGATGTCTCTTCTCGCGGCCCTATGAAATATACAGAGGAGATCGATGCACTGGTAGAAACCATCCTTGAAGAAGAAAAGGAAAAGTCTAAGAAACCGGGAAGACATAAACAGAAACGAACTTTAAAACAGATGCATGAACTCGTCGCATCCCACGGCCATGACATC
>NZ_JBHSHL010000052.1:0-63820 GCF_042652965.1 Filifactor villosus | reverse complement strand
GAGCAGTTCATTTGGCATCGATCGTTTTATGGTTAAGATGCCTTGTTTAATTTGTGTAGACACGCTCTAGGTAACTTGCAACTTGTCTGAACTGCTCGTTTGTACTTTGTAGCACCCTCCGCTAAAGCTTGCAACAAAGCGTTCGTCACAGCCTTCAAAGCCTGTGACGGCATATTTTCAGTTCCACTCTTCCATCATGAGAAAGTCCTGAATGTTCCGGTGTTTGATACCGTGTCGGCTCATATCAAACTCATCGAGAGAAACGACATACTTCGGGAAGTTATCTCGGATATTATCATACGCCCCAAACTCACGGGCAATGGTTTCTTCTGATGCCAAAAGATAAGTAACCTGAACATAGAGTTTTTCGCCACGCTTATTGCAAACGAAGTCGATCTCCTTGTCTCCGCTTCTTCCAACCGTTACATTATAGTCTCTGCGACGCAGCTCCAAGTAGACTACGTTCTCAAGGATGAGGTTGATGTCTTTTGTGTTACCGCCGAAAACCGCTTCACGGATACCGTGATCTGCAATGTAGTATTTTTCATTGGATGCGAGAATCTGCTTACCTTGCAAGTCTTCGCGCTTCACCTGATAGAACAGATAAGCATCACAGCAGTATTTGATATAGTTTAGAATTGTCTCCGGTGCGACATTACGCCGCTCACTTTTGAGGAACTTTGCAAGAGATGTTGCGGAGAACGTCGTGCCGACATTGGCCATGACATAGGAGATGATACGCTCCAACAAGTCAACATCTCGGATTTTGTTTCTTTTTACAATGTCCTTGAGCTGAACAGAGTTGAATAGATCATGTAGATACTGCTTAGACGGTGCATCTGCATAACGCAGGTTCGCAAGGTACGGCATACCGCCGGACAGAAGGTACTGCCGGAAATACTTCCGGATAGGCTCGTTGGGTGCAGTAGGACGATACAATTCCGTGAACTCTGCGAAGGAAAAGGGATAGATTACAAACTCAACATAGCGTCCACCCAAATAGGTCGTAAGCTCACCGGACAACAGATTCGCATTCGAGCCGGTAATGTAGATATCGCAGTTGAGTGTAACACGCAAGGAGTTGATACATTTCTCCCAATCCTTAACTTCTTGGATCTCATCAAAGAAGAGATAAGCCTTGTCATTGATCTCGGCAGCTCTTTTTGTGATCTCATCGTGCAACGCCTTGGCTGTTTGTAGATGGGAACAGCTCATATCTTCAAAGTTGATAGAGATAAACCGAGACGGACTGACACCGGATTCAGTGAGTTCCTGCCTGATAAGTTCTAACATGACCGACTTTCCGCAGCGTCGAATACCGGTCATCACTTTTATAAGCTCCGACCCGATGAATGGGCGGATGCGACTCATATACAATTCACGTTTAATCATGGAGACCATAACCCCCTTTCTCATAGTTGAGCATAGCTTAGCACATTTACAGATGGATTACAACGGATAAAGTGCAAATTTGAAAGTTATAACTGATAAAATATATATTTTTTGACCGTTTAAAAGTTATAAAATATGGAAGATAAGGGGGTATTCCTATTGTTTTTTTAATGGAAGAGTTTTGATCACCTATGAAATTACATCATTCTCAAACTTATGTGACGTGGGAAGATTATACTACTGAGTTTTGATCACCTATGAAATTACATCATTCTCAAACATAGAAACATTATTTAGATGGCAAGAAGTTTTGATCACCTATGAAATTACATCATTCTCAAACATAGAAACATTATTTAGATGGCAAGAAGTTTTGATCACCTATGAAATTACATGATTCTCAAACAACCTCAAACCTCAAAGTTGAAAATAAATCGTGCCATCACTACACGGATTCATAGATGTTCAATTCACTTTATTATAGCATTAATTCAAAGGGTTTAAAAGTTTTTTATCACACATAGATCATTATCGATAATGGTGATTCTCTCAAATAGAGTATGAGATCTTAAATCGAGGCTTTCGATAAAAAGAAGATGGATTTTTTTGTAATTCGAGATCTTATATAACTCCTGAAGTTCTTCTTCCTGAACAAAGAGGCCCAGATTGACAAAGATAAAAAGGGGGGTGCCCAAAACACTGTTGATCAGACTGACATAGTTCCACAGGTTTTCAAAAAATGAGGCTTCCGAGGTTTCGACCTTTGCTCCCGAGAGCTTAATCAGATCCTGAAGGTCTAAGGGATCTTTGAAAGAGAGAGGATAGTCGACCTGGTCCGCCAAGCCTTCGAAGTAGGAGGTGAGTTCTCCGACTATCCTCATGCTTTCCATATAGTTGTTTTCGTCTGATGCAAGTTCTTTGAGTGTTAATTGGATCTTTGAGAGGACCTTCTTTTGATTTACATCCAAAGAAAAGGGATCGATGATGAGGTGAGCTGTTTTGTCTATTCTAAGGATGGATTCTTCCTCGGAGAGGACAAAGGTTCCCTCTCCGGTCTCTGCCTGAAGGAGAAGCTCTTCTATCAGTTCCACTCGAAGTTTCTTATTCTCAAGGATCAATATGTTCGCTATTCCCTCAACAAATTCCAAGGGGCTATCGAAGCTCGGGTGCATTAACTTCACAATATCACCAACCTGTCATCCGTGTCGAGCACATCTTTTTTTGATTCCCCTACAATAAACTCCATTCGAGAGAATTGTTTTTCCGTAACGCTTAAGAGTTGGACCAGACCGGAGGGAGGTTTGTTTTTCCGTACATTGCGAACAATGGCATCCACGGCTGTCGTATTCAGGGCGATCTTTGAATATACGGATTCCTGCATCATTACAAAACCGCTACGAATCAAAAACTTGCGAAATTTGGTATATTCTCGTATGTCTTTTTTTGTAGTTGTGGGAAGATCAAAAAATACGAGGACTCTCATAAATCTATAGCTCATTTCTATAAAACCTTATCAAAAGGATGTCTCTTTCATCCAGGGCATCCAAGACACTTTTACAATATAATTTGATTGCGTTGTCGACCAGATGGCGTTTGTCATCGAGGATTACTTCTTGTTGGAGCATTTTTAAAACTTCGATTTTTTCCTCTCGAGAGAACACTTCCGGATTCATCTTATAGACTAACTCATCAACCAGAGGGCGAAAGGGTTCCATCAGGTCGGAGGACAGGTTAAAGTTGTTGTACATATTGTTATGTGCGATCCCAAGTTGAGTGATATATCCATTGGCGACGATCTCGCGGTTAAAGGCCGAGAGCAGGAGCGAATAGCCGAAATTAAGGGCGGCGTTGATGCTGTTATCAGCCTTTCGAGAAAAACCCATACCGAAAAGGGCATTGAAGTATACCTTGGCGGCATGCCCTTCACGGTTGGTCTCATCCCGATAGACGAGCTCGTCAAGATAGGTCTCCAGCATAAGATACTCTTTTCTGCCACATCTCTCTAAGACCTCCATCTGTTTGGTGATCTTATCTCTTACGATCTCGGTCCACACGAGGTTCTTGGTATCTTCTTCCCAGACGGCCTGTCTTCTTATCTTGGCACTTGTATCATGACTTCCGTAGTAGGACACCAATTCCGAACAGGGGTTTCTTTTTTCGTCGCAGAAGATGACCTTGATCTTGTTTTTGGTCAGCTCACAGAGGAGGTAGGCGGTGAGAGACACGGCCGTGTTTGAGATGATCAGGGTGTTGATCTCGCTAAGGTGGACTTTGGTCGTCGTGTCTCCTCTTACCTCCAAGTAATTCATCTTATAATCCAGCTTCGCCCTGCCGGATATTACAAGGGTTCTCCAACTCATAGCTTCATCAAGTCAATTTCTTGTTGGAAGAGGCCTGTGATCGACCGGTGGATGATCTTACCGCTCTTCCAGTTGGAGATATTTTTAGAGAACAGAACTGTCCCCAGTGTTTTTCCTTTTCCTATGGTCGAAAGGTCTGTAAGTACGCGATTGCACTGGAAGAAGTATAGGATCTGTCCCAGAGTCTGTACTTGAATTTCGAGAGGCAGAGACTGGAAGAGTTCTTCTCTCTCTTTAAGGACCCCCTTTTGTGCATTAAATAGGATGGAATACCTTGTATGGTCGAGTTTTTCTGAAAACACGTTGTACAGTCTCAGGTTCTCCTCTTGTGAGATACCGTCATGCTCGGTAATCGAAATTTTGTTAGCGGATTTTTTATACCGATCGATGAACTTAAGGACCTTCTTAAGGTAGAGTTCATTCTCCGGACTTAAAACAAGCTGAAGAGCATGTTGAAACAACAAATTATCATTGGATCTTCCGGTGAGATGAACGGGAGCACCGTTGATCTCAAATAGGGTGCCTATTTTTATCTTTTCGATCAGAACCTTGGGATCTGTAAGTGGTTCATTTTCTCTATGGATCAAGTATTGATTCAGTTTATCAGGATGGAGTCGGATCTCTTTGGCATAGGGAAGCAGGATACATTCTAGGCTTTTTATCCTCTTCTTGCCCTTGGTATGTTCTACCAGGCAGTAGTAAGATCCTGTTACCTTGTTATAGCCCCCATACTTTGAAATATCCTGCATCCTGGGATCTGATTTTAGAGGATGTTGACCATAGCCTTTTCTTAAAGGGTTATTTTTAAAGAGTTCTCCTTTCTCCTCATAGGAGAGTCGGGTGTATTGGATGTTGTTTTTAGCAAGGTTTCTTCGAACAGTTTCAACAGTTCCGTGTTCTCCCGGGATCCATGCAGTAATCTTTCCTGATTTGATCTCTCTTTCGAACATTGCCTTGTGATTCAAACTATAGGGTTTGTTGGAACGAATAAAGTGGATCGGGCTCTTGGTAAACTTGGTATGGTAGGCGTTTCCGACCACGATGTTCAAGTAGGCATCTTTTGCATGGTGAAGGTCATTCATTTCCCGAACCTTAAACAGACTGTTTTCCTTTCGGAAGTCGGAGATGTTTCCTGCCTTGGAGTAAACGACCTCCGTATCGGGGAGGGCTTGTCCCAGCAACTGAATCACTGCCTTGGATGACTGTCTGGTTTCCACGATTTGCCGATTGATGAAGTCTGCCAATTCTTGTTCCGAGAAAGAACTTGTTCTGGTCAAGCGTTGGTACTTCTTTGCTGAAATCAGACCTTTGTCCAAAAGAAGCTTCCAGAAGGCGGAGTTTTTTGCTTGAATAGAAGGTTCAATCGGATAGGTGTCCGATTTATCTTTGTTGAGTTTTGCCTGAACCAGGACTTTGTTATCAAGGCTGTCGTCTTTTACTCGACTTCTGGGGAAGATGTGATCGATGTCGTAGACCTTGCTTCCGCTGAGGAGTTCCCCTAGGTCAATGGACTCTCCGGAATACATACAGCGTCCCATTTGCGTATAATATAGATAGAGCCGTTCGTTTCTAAGCTGTGCATCGGTGTGGGATTCAAGTTTTTCGAGCCAATCGCCGCCTTCCTCTTTTATGGAGGAGTAGAGGGCCTTTAATTGCTCTTTGCGGGAAGTCGTACGCCTTTTTTCTCCTTCTTCCCTGGCGACTTCCACAAAGATTCTCAAAGGGTCTCTTTTGGTGATTTTACGAAGTTCTTCTACGATCTGCAGGCTCTGCCAGATACTTCGTTTGACCTTGGGAGAGACATAGAGTTCCTGCACGGTTTTATAATCCAGCTTATCATTTAGTCCAATTCGTTCCCTGTTGAATTCTTCTACGGAGGTTTTGAATCCGAAGGAAGCGCTGAGAAGCTCCATAAGGTTGAAGTTTGTTCTTCTGAGAGCTTCAATCAAGGAGAATACTTCTCCCGTTTCGTGATCCACATCCTCTATCTGTGTCAGAAAAGTCTCGGATAAACGCCCCCAGTTGGAAAATTTCAATTTGCATATCTCTTTGATCTGTTCCCCGGATAGGTGGGGATATTTCTTTAAAATCCTATTTTTGAGCATGGTTCGATCTTCCGAAAAGATCAGGACGGAGTGGATAATATCTTCGATCATTTTCTTTTCACTGTCACTGAAGTTCTCTTTGGCGAAGATCTTTTTGAACGCGATGTACGAGGTTAGAGAAGACTTGAAGTCACCGTCGATTCCCGTGAGTTCGGCTTCTCTTGTTTTGGTATGACCCTCTTTCCAAAGGAAGGTTTGAAGTTTTTTTCGAGTCACCTTCAAATGCTTTTTAAACAGCTGTTCGATAATTTGCGTTTTTACTTCCACGGGCGGCTTTTCCCCGTCGATACGAAGGTTATTGAGCTCGTTGAGGACCATAAACTCGCTGTACAGGAGGGAGTCTTTTGGAAGAACGTCCTCGTCGATAAGATAGGTACATTTGTTGGTCATCCTGCGAATAAATGTTTCGGCGCTCTGTTGGATATCGATCTTTTCTTCGAAGTTCCACGGATAAATCCTTCCTTGCACCTTACGTTCTACCCATACATTTGCACCGGAATTTTTGTGAGCCTCGTTCAAAGGTCCTACATAGTAAGGAATCCGGAAGGTCATAATCTGAAGGATTTTTTCTGAGTTGGTAAGACCGTTTTCGTCCTTTGCAGACAAGAAGGGAAGGTAGACTTCCGCCTTGGAGAGAATTTTCTTGAGTTCATACAGATGGATCTGATAGGGAACTACCGAATTGCTCTTTTCTCTTTGTTTCGGCAGGAAGGCATTGTTCTCCAGTTTGGAACCTATCTTTTGATAGTCCTTCTCCGCTTTTTTGTCCTTTAGTTTATTGAGGAGGAATTTGCAGAAATCCTCCTGACTTGCTTTGGAGTATTTGTCAGTAGAAACATAGGTTCCTTTGCTTAGTTTTCTTCCTTTTCCGAAGATATAGGCGTGGTAATTGGAATCGATGTAGTCGTATTTGAAGATCTCGTCATATACTTCCTTTTCGAAGTCCCGTTTTATCAATTGTTTAAGTTCTGCAAGATCCTCCTGATGCTCCATGTATTGATGAACCTTCGCTATGGAAATACTTTCTTCTCCGCCAAGGATCTCTTCTAAGGTCGCCCAGTCATGGAGCGCCTTTGCAGGATGGAGGATAGAGATGTATTCGGGGAGTACAATCTCGAGTTGATCGAGTTTTTCTTCAAAGGAGGAGTCCGAAAACGAAAAGTCTATCTTCTTGTCATCGTCAACATCGCTACCTAAAAAAGCCTTGGTATTCACCTTGGAACCTACTATGGCTTCTAACAAGGACTTTAGAACGGGAAAGTTCTTGGAAGTTTTTGACAGTTCAAAGAGTGCTACAATCTCTTTTTTCTTCTCCGTCTTATTTTTGGATTTGTCGAGAAGAAGGTTCTTGAGATTTTCGAGGGACGAAGCTTCGAAGGTGTAGGGAATTTCGTCATCTTCTTCGTTGTAAGAAAAATAGTCATTTACACCGAAGATAAAGTCGTTGTAGGCATTCTCGAAGGAGGTCGCCTTCTCAAGGCTCTGTCCCTCGAAGATAAAATGTCCCCTGTGTTTCAAGGTGTTGGCGATTGCGAGATAAACCAGCCTTACATCAAAGGCCTCATCCGACTTCATCAGCTCGACCTTAAGGTGGTTGATGGTGGGAAACCTCTTGTGATACTCCTTATCCGAAAAACCTTCATCGTTAAACAAGGAGTTTTTCTGATGTTCCTGTTTATCTTCCACGTAATACTTACTGTCTTTCAATCTCTGAAAAAACTTGGGATCGACCTTTTGGATTTCCTCAAAGAAGATCTCCTGTAACCATTGGATCCGTTGGTTTCTTCGAGCGAGTCGTCTTCGTGCCGAACGGTTTGTGCGACGTTCTGCAGCGGTGTTTCCCTCGTTAAACAAACGAACTCCCCACATCGCCTTTTGGTTAAACTTTAAAACATTGTAATTCAAATCTGTAAGAGCCCAGCCTACGGAAGAAGTTCCGATATCCAGACCTATGTAGTAGTCCCCAAAGATTGCTTGCTTTCCCATAACATTAATCTCCTTTCTTGAAATAAGGGGTTGCCTGTGAGCATAGAAATTGATTTTTGCAGGAAAAGTTTGAGCTCATAGGGGAGAGAAGAGACTTGCTCGCACTATTCTCCATTTCGATTTCAGGAATGTCCGATGTACAAATTGTTATCTATGAAAGTTTAGATGGGTATTGATAAGCGTACTCTATAAATACTTCCATCGACATTGTATAATTCTGTAATATCCGCCTCGTCCGTTTTCGGAAAGTGTGTCAAGAAGAGATCGAGTCAAATATATTGTAATAGACTTATTATATTTATAATATTATTATTAGAGAGAATGTCAACCAAAAAGGACAGGTTTGCAAAAAAAAACTTGCTTTCGCAAGTTAGCCACACAATGTGGAGTCCCGGAGGACGATTAGAATAAATTTTTATTTGAACTTATGATGTAATCTCATAGGTGATCAATTGAGATTAACTTTATTCTATAAGAAATTATAAATTTTGTCAACAATAAACTTTTGTAAAATAATATAAAAAAGAGATGTAGAAGTATTATACAGAAGGGGATCTACACAAATTAAATAAGACATCTTAACCATAGAACGGTAGATGCCAAATGAATTGCTCCAAAAAAGTAGAAAACGATGTTTGCATAATGTGTATAGACCCCTCGCAACTGTTCTAACTTCAAACAGGTATTCTCAACAAGATGGAGATACTCATAAAGAGCCTTATCCTACTTCCATTTGGTCGTTTGATTTCTCTTCGGAAGAATGACCGCGAGAACCGGTTCTTACGATTCATAGTCAGGGGTTGACAAACACTTTGTTATCGTTTTGGGTCTTCGGGTTTATTTAGGAAACACTGGAGGTAATACTATTTTCAATAGAACGATTGTCATATCCGTTCTGCAACGAAGAAAATTTGTTTTATCTCCTAACGAAGTACAAATCTTCCACATCAACATTTCCAATGAAGAGTTGTATCAAAGGGGTAATAGCGGTACTTGAAAAAAGGATGACATGAAATTCATGCCATCCTTTTTTGACGAGGGTTATCTGTTTGCCATAATTACTTTGATTTCATCTTCATTTAGACCTACCATCGCTTCACCCAATCCCTCTTGTGCTTCCGCAACTGCCTTGGGATCATTATAATGTTTGACAGCATGTACAATTCTCTCTGCTCGAAGCTTGGGATCTCCGCTTTTGAATATTCCGCTTCCGACGAAGACGCCTTCCGCTCCCAGATGCATCATAAGAGCCGCATCTGCGGGCGTTGCGACACCTCCCGCCGAGAAATTCAATACGGGAAGTTTTCCGTTTTTATGCACATACAGAAGCAAATCGTAGGGAACTTGAAGTTCTTTGGCTTTTGTAAAGATCTCATCGCTCTTTAAGCTGTGTACCATCCTGATTTGGCTTTGAATTGTCCTCATATGATAAACGGCTTGAACGACATCTCCCGTACCCGCCTCTCCTTTTGTACGGATCATCTTGGCACCTTCTTGGATTCGTCTCAAGGCTTCCGACAAATTTCTGGCACCACATACAAAGGGAGTTGAAAATTCTGTTTTGTCAATGTGGTGTTCCTTATCGGCGGGTGTGAGTACTTCGCTTTCGTCGATAAAGTCGATATCGATGGCTTCCAGAATACGGGCTTCTACAAAGTGACCGATTCGAACTTTTGCCATTACAGGGATATTTACACTGTCCATAATCTCCTTGATCATCTTGGGATCGCTCATCCGAGATACTCCTCCCGCAGCACGGATATCTGCGGGAATACGTTCCAATGCCATAACGGCAACAGCCCCTGCTTCCTCTGCGATTTTTGCCTGTTCGGGAGTCGTAACATCCATAATAACTCCTCCTTGCAATCTGTTGTAAATATCTTGAAATCTCATAGCAATTTCCTCCTTTTTGCTTTGTTTTAACTCAACATAGACATAATAGGAGATATTTGGTACCATGAAAAGCGACAAAAGAAATAAAAAATAAGGGTACAGAAATAAAGGAGGGGAAACACGTCTATGAGAGAGAAAAATCCTTTGTATGTGGATATTTATCAGGATATCAAACAAAAAATAGAACATGGTCACTACAATGAAGGGGAGAAGCTCAGTTCCATCAGAACTTTTTCAGACACTTACGGAGTGAGTAGAAATACAATTATAAAAGCGTTGCAAGAACTTGAGTTGGAAGGTTTTATCAAGGCGGTTGAAAAAAGCGGATTCTATGTTTTGGACATGGAACATCTGTATCCCCAAAAAAGAAAAACAGATAGGAGACACAAGAGCTGTTACCCGAATCGAAGTGATTATAAGTTGGATTGCTCTCATAATGCCATCGCTCATCAAAAGCTACCGATTTCGACGATGCAAAAGTTGTATCGTGAAGTTCTGGCACAGGGAGATTATAACTTTGTTTACCATTCTCATCCCCAAGGTAAACAGGAACTTCGATATGCCATTTCAAGGCATTTGAAACAGAGTAGGGATATGGAAGTGGATGAAAACTGTATCGTTGTAAGTGCAGGAATGGAGTATCTGTATCAAATCATCCTTCAACTGATCGAAAAAAACTCTATTTTCGGAATAGAAACTCCGGGCTACGATGTACTTCCTTCTATGTTGGAAATGAACGGTTTTGCTTATCTTGAAGTTCCCGTTGATGAAAACGGACTCAATGTAGAGGTGTTGCACCACACAAATGTCAATATTCAGGTTGTTACACCCTCTCACCAATTTCCTACCGGTTGTGTAATGAATATCGGTCGAAGAAAAAAACTCATTGAATGGGCGAAGGGAGAACGGTCAAGATATCTGATCGAGGACGATTACGATGGGGAGTTTAAATACAGCGGGAAACCGATACCGACTCTATTTTCGATGGATGAGTACGGTAGAACCATTTACATGGGTAGTTTTTCCAAGACCATTGCACCTGCGATGAGGATAAGTTACATGGTACTTCCCAAAAGTTTAATGAAGGTATATAGTAAGAAACTCCCTTTTATGAGTTGTCCCGTTTCAAGTATACAGCAGGAATTTCTTACAAGGTTTTTAAAAGAAAATTACTATCAAAGACATATCAATAGGATGAAATATTACTACAAAAAAATACATCAAAGCCTTAAGAGGGAGCTTATGAAGTATGAGATTGTAGAGAGCATTTCCACAACGGAAATAGGATTGCATATCGCGGTCAGTCTTTGTGTTTCGGAGGATGAGGAGGAGGTTGTGAAGAGATTAAGGGAACAAGGGATCCTTATTTCGGGAATGAAAAGCTTCGATAGACACGGATATTATCACAGACCGACTTTGCTTTTGGGCTTCGGGGGGATGGATCCGGAAACAATGGAAGAGGACATATCGCATATGATGCATATTATAGATCAAGGGAAAGAATGTAAATTTTAAGATCTGAGCAAACACCGCACAAAGGTAAAGTTCAAATTTTTCTTCGATTTAATAAAACACAAAGGGTTGTCATATCAATACTTTTAAGAATGTCATCCCTCATACAAAAGAGATTGTATGATGATTTTTCGAATTATGCGGTGTTTTCTTATCCTTTTGAACAGTTACGTTATATAGTCTTGTGCTGTGACCGGTCAGGAGTTTTCAATGTTCTTTTTGTGGTTTTTATGCTACCATAAATAAGTATCTGCAACCAAGGATGGGTGTCAGATCCATTGTTTCAACAGAAGAAAAAATGCCAAGAGAGGAGGAGATTGTGTTTGTTGGGGCAAAAGTGTGCAAACTGCGGTTATAAGATGAATTTTACGGAGTCTGTGGTTACAAATATTCTAAAGATCTTGGGAGATGTTTTTGAAAGCTCACCATCAAAAGCTGTAGGGATGAATACAGTATCCAATGCCAATAAGTTGAAATGTCCTAAATGCGGGGAGTACGGCAGATGGATAAGAGAAGATGAGGAATGATGAAAGAGGACTTTCTTTCCTGATAACCGAAAAACACCGATATTGCTTTTAAGGGCAAGGTCGGTGTTTTTCGTGTTCTTTGAGGAAAAAAAGAAGTTGTGTTTGCTTTCTTTTGTGGTTTGGCAATTTAAAATGTGAAACTTTGGATAAAACCTGTCTTCGTTGTGCAGGTTCTGCACAACGAAGATGTTTTATATTTGAAGGAGGAAGGTTTCCCGAATTTCAACGGAAGTTGAAGTTGCGGGAAACGATCATATGAAAATAAGCACTTGAAACATTTTTGTTTGAACTGTTTGTATCGGCACGTTTACTGAATCCAATTCTATCAATAAGGAAAGGGTGTTACGCATTTATGGAGCAGATATTCTCTTGGTTCGATCGGTTTTTGGTATGCTCTGATCACTGTTTTGTACTCTGTTGCAAGAGGACGGCTACAAAATCCGAGGACCGGATACAAACGGAGTTCTTCTTGAAGTTCAAAATAATTCTGCTCCTAATTAAAAGGAGGATCATCCTGCTTGATTATGTTTATCGAAATATCTAAATCCTCTGCTTATATCTTAACATATTACAGAAAATAGGTAAGTCATTTTTCAAAATTTCCACAAAAATGTAAGACAAGGGATATAAAGTATATAATTATGAAATAAAACATTAATATTAGGTGAAATTGAAGGAGAAGGGAGGTTTTTTTGAGGGAGGAATTTTGGAAACCGTGTTGTATAGGAGATATTACGCATTTGTTCTTATTCTATGGAGGATAAATTACCGATATACATAGGTACCGATCTTCGATAAGAGTAGGGGCATTCTCCTTGAGGCTCATAGCAAAGCGTTTCGGGTCTGAAGAGGATAAAAGCTTGAGATATCAAAGGTTCAAACGGATTGAGATAGACAACGAATGATACTGTAATCTATTAGAGCAGGCAGGTTGAAGGCTTTTTGGAGCATGTCATCCTTCAAACGGAGGATAGTAGTATCGTTCATGAAGTGCAACTCATAGATGTCTATTACTCGAGGAATAATAGTATCGCAGATACAAAAAAGGATGAGGTCTGTGACTTCATCCTTTTAAGAAAATCTCGATCTTAGATTTGTTTCAATTTTAAGAACTCTTCCTTCAATACGGGGATGACTTTGAAAAGGTCTCCTACGATGCCGTAGTGTGCCACCTGGAAGATGGGAGCATTCGGATCGTTGTTTACCGCTATGATAAGGTCGGAGTCCTTCATTCCTTCGGTGTGTTGAAGCTGGCCCGAGATTCCGAAGGCAAAATAGATCTTCGGAGAGACCTTTTTTCCTGTGGAGCCTACCTGGTAGTCGTAGTGCATCCAACCTGCATCGACCAAAGGTTTGGTGCAGGCCACCGCTCCGTTTACGGCTGCTGCAAACTCTTCAATGATTGCGAACTTGTCCTTGCTTCCGACACCCTTACCGCCGGCAACGATGATATCGGCAGTTTCCATATCAGGACCTATGGTTGCTTTTTGAGCTTCCTGAATAATCTCAAGAACCTTGGTACGGATGTCCTCTTCCGCCATTTCGATCTTTTCGTCAATGACAACTCCGGTTCTGGAGGAGTCGGGAGTGTTTCCGCGGAAGGTTTTGTTTCCTACGGTTCCGATCTTGGGGAAGGTGCTTGTAATAATGGTGGAGAACAACTTGCCGTCAAAGGTGGCTCTTTCCCAGAGGAGCTCGCTCTTCTCCTCGTTGAAATACACATCGGTACAACCTGCTACAAGGCCGAGTCTTCTTCTTGCACTGATCCTTCCACCCAGGTCCTTTCCGTTTGAGGTTGCGCCGATCATAATTCCGAATGGATGATACTTGTCGATCAGGCTGTTGAGTACGAAGGTAAAGGAGTCGCTTCTGTAGTGCTCGTATTCTTTGGCGTCGACGTTGATTACTTCATCCGCTCCGTATTCGATCAGGGTTTTGGTAATGTCGGCATTTTGGTATCCGATCAAAACCGCTACGAGTTTTTCACCTTTTTCATCTGCAAGAATCCGTCCTTTTCCCAAGAGTTCCAAGGATACGTTAAGAGGTTTTCCTTCGTGTTTTTCCACAATTACCCATATATTTTTATGCTCCATAACAGTCTCCTTTATCCAATCAATTTTTCAGAAATCAATATATTCATCAGTTTTTTTACGGAAGCTTCTTCCGACTCTTCTTCAATGATAACACCTTTGTCGAGCAAGGGAGGTGCAAACACGCTTGATACTACCGTGGGCGAACCTGCTTTTCCGATCTTCTCCGGGTCCGCTTTGATGACTTCTGCGGTCAGCATCAATTCTTCCGCCTTGAGTTCCGACATATTGATTCCCAAAGCGGGTTTTCTCGGCTCGGAGGAGTTTCTGGTTACGGATATGACGACAGGATAGCTGCTTTCCACCTTTTCGACGGTATTGTTGGTTTCGCGATAGCCGATGATTTTTTCGTCGGTCGCCTCGATTTGTTTTACGTAGCTGATTAGAGAGTAGCCCATCATTTCTGCGATCTCGGGTCCTACCTGACCGGTATCTCCATCGGTCGCATAGCTTCCTGTAAAGACCACATCAAAGTCTCCAAGGTATTTGATGGCGGAAGAAAGGGTATAAGAGGTTGCCAGTGTATCCGAGCCTGCAAACGCTCTGTCACTGACGAGATAAGCCTTGTCCGCGCCGAGGGCGAGGCATTTTTTCAAACTTTTCTCCGCATCGGGAGCACCCATGGTAATGACGGTAATGTGAGCACCGAACTGATCCTTGAGCTTTAGCGCCTCTTCCATAGCGTGCCTATCTGCGGGGTTGATGATGCTCGGAACGCCTTCGCGAATGATATTGTTTGTTTCTCTGTCAATCTTGACATGAGAAACGGATGGAACCTGTTTGATACATACTAAAATATCCATAAAATCCTCCTTGGTGGTGTGAATTTAAATTTTTTTCAAAAACTACTCTTATTATATCCATATTTATGAGTTTTATTCAAGAATAATCGAAATCAATCAAGAAAAATTTTCACAAGAAAAACGATTTTTTCAAAGAGGAGACGGGCTTATTTGAACGGCCTTATACTAACGGTTGGAAGAGAATGTTGATGTAACTATCTGTCGAAAAATGCCCTTTCATCATCGAGTTCGATGCAAATAAAAAGAACTTGAAATAAATGGGTGCTGCCTCATTGCATTGCTTCTTCTGCACACGAAGGCAGGTCTTATAGGATTCTTTCTTTGAGGTGTTGATGTAGATGATTTGCACTTCGTTAGGGGGTAAAATAAATAGTCTTCATTGTAGGATGATAGGACAGTAGTTCTGTCGAAGAACAGTATCATAAGATTCTCCGATAGAAGTGAGGTTATATCCGTTTGGAAACTACAAACATTCGTTTCCTCTTTCATGCAGTACAAATCGGCATAATCCGTAAGTCAAATAACGGGTCGAATCAGATATGCACAGGGGTTGTTGTTGGGGGATATAAGGCGGAATCCGGAAAAAACTCTGTCTGATAGGGATGATTTTGCCTATATGGAGTTGTAAAAAATTTAACAATGAAGTAATATATTCATATGATAACGGTTATCATTATAGAGAGAGGAGGGCTTTGTTTGATAGATGAGAAGGAAGTAGCGAGGATTATGGAGATCAAAGAGATGAACTTTTTTGGAAGGGAGCAGGGCTATCTTGTTTTTGACGGAGGAGAAGGGCGAATGAAGATCTATGTAGGCGAGCTGTTTAAGGGAGTCGTCCTTCTTATCACCGACTATTTCGGTGTCGATATCTATCATCGGGGCAAAAAGGATGTCGATTTGCAGAATTTAAACCTTTCCTACTGCTTGGAGGGAAGGATGGAATGGCTGTGGGGAAACAACAGGTACACTTATCTGGCAAAAAACTCTTTTATGCTGGACACCTCTCCCTTGAATGTGAATGAATTTTGTTTTCCGATGGGAAAACTACGATGCCTGACTTTCAGTATCGATGTCCCCGAACTTCCCGCACAAACAAGAAAACTCTTCTTGGAGTTCGGCATCGATATCGATGAAATCTATAAGAAGTATTATGAAAAGGAACCCTATGTGATTAGAGATGATGAGGAAGTAAACCGTATGTTCGATCCGTTTCGGTTTGAATTTTCGTTCGATCGAGAACTGTACAAGATAAAGCTTCTGGAAGTATTGCTCTTTATACAGAGATCGGCAGACAAGGCTCTGAAACAGATGAGTTATTATCGTAAGGCCCAGACCGATAAGATAAAGGAGGTCCGAGACTGCATGGTGAGCGATTTGTCCAAGCATTATACCATTGAAGAACTCTCACAGAGATTCAACCTGGCATCTACTTCCTTAAAGAAGATGTTCAAGGAAATTTATGGTACCTCTGTCAACAAGTATCTGATAGCCTACAAGATGGAGGAGGCGCAGAGACTTTTGATATCATCCGAGCTTTCAATTACGGAGATAGCCGGTCGCTTGGGATATGCGAATACAAGCAAGTTTTCCAAGACCTTTGGCGATCTGCAAGGAATGACTCCCAGCAAATTCAGGATGTTTCACAAAATGTGCGGAAAAGGGAAATAAGCGATAAAACAAACATAAGAACACCTCGTAGAACTCGAAAAAGCGTTCTAATGCTATTCTCCAACAGAAGTGCGGTTATATCTACTTTATGACTACGAATATCTGTGGTATCTTCTGTTGATACTATTACCCGTTGCATTGCCCGGTTATCTGTATGAGTATGTTTCAACACAGGACTCGGGTATGAAAGTGAAAAACAAAGAACGATAATTCTGCTCTCGAGAGCAGGCAAAGCTTGCGATCGATTGAAAAATAGGTGGAAAAATGGACACCTTACATTGGAAGAAAAGAAGGAGGTTGTATGAATACTTACAAAAAATTATTGAACTATACTCCGGAGATGATGGGTCATGCCTATTTGTCGATATTGTTTTCGGTAGTCTCCACCGTACTCACGGTCTTGCCCTATTGGTATCTGTGGAAGTTTTTGAATGAACTCATCGTGCAACAGAATTTTGAGGGCAGCTACCGGTATGCGACACTCATCGTCGGATTGATGTTGCTCAATGCCTTGGTTTACTTTATAGCTCTTTGGTTTTCGCATCTTCTGGGTTTTCGGTTGGAGACCAACCTACGCAAGAAGGGAATCAGGTATTTGATGAAGGCCTCGTTTTCATTTTTCGATGTCAATCCTTCGGGAAAGGTCAGAAAAATTATAGACGACAATGCAGCGGAGACCCATATGGTGGTGGCTCACTTGATACCGGATACGGTTGCGGCCTTACTTACCCCGATTTTGATGATTATCCTGATTTTTTTTGTCGATACGGTATTGGGCACCTTATTCGTTTTGGTAACCTTGACAGGTTTGTTTCAGATCAAGGGGATGATAGGCAACAAGGAGTTTATGAGCAAGTATATGGAAGCCTTGGAAAGAATGAATGCCGAAGCGGTCGAATATATCAGGGGAATGCAGGTACTCAAGATCTTTCGTACGACGGTTTATTCATTTAAGAGTTTTTATGAAGCGATCGTCGGTTACTCCAGCTATGCTCTTGATTATGCATTGAGTTGTAGGAGGCCTTATGTGTTGTTTCAGGCACTGTTCAACATCTTTATCATATTTATTCTCCCGTTTTCCTACCTGTTAAGTCTCGGTGGAGAAGAGCCGGAGGTCGTCTTGACTAAGATCATTTTCTATGCCTGCTTTGCCGGGATCATGTTTACCTGCCTGATGAGGGTCATGTATGTGGGGATGTATCATTTTCAGGCAAATCAGGTCGTAGATAAACTGGAAACTCTCTTCGAGGATATGTGCAGAGACAATATCGATCATGGGGATGTTTGTGAGTTTAAGAGTTTTGATATTGAATTTCGTAATGTTTCCTTTAGCTACGGCGAGGAAGATGTGCTTAAGGATCTGAGTTTTAAGCTGGAACAAAACAAGACCTACGCTCTGGTAGGCTCTTCGGGTTCGGGGAAGTCGACGATAGCCAAACTGATATCGGGATTTTACAAGATTCGGGAAGGCAGGATCCTGATAGGAGGAAAGGATATTGAGGACTACTGCGAAAGCACTCTGATGAGTCATATCGCCTTTGTCTTTCAAAATGCAAGGTTGTTTAAGAAGACGATCTATGAGAATGTCCTCATAGGCAAGGAAGGGGCGACATATGAGGAGGTAATGTCGGCGCTTAAAAAGGCGAGGTGTGAAGACATTCTCGACAAGTTCCCCGAGAGGGAGAATACCTTGATCGGTTCCAAGGGCGTGTACCTCTCGGGAGGAGAGATCCAAAGAATTGCGATTGCCAGAGCCATCCTCAAAGATGCCGATATCATCATTCTCGACGAGGCATCGGCTGCCGCAGATCCCGAGAATGAATATGAGATCCAGCAGGCCTTCTCCAACCTTATGGAGAAAAAAACCGTTATTATGATCGCACACAGATTGAGCTCGATCCGTAAGGTGGATGAAATCCTGCTCATCGATGGAGGTCTTGTTGCAGAACGCGGCTCTCATGAGGAGTTGATGAACAAGGGCGGACAATACAAGAGGTTACAGGGATTATTTTCTAAGGCGAACGATTGGAGGGTCCATGATTAAGAAGATAAAAAATATATATGCACTCACGGATAGCGGTGCTCGAGGGCTTGTGAGGGCAGCCTTTTCATGTTTTTTGATGTATGCTTCGTTTATCCTGCCTATGATGTTTTTGATGTACTTTGTGCAGAGGTTTATGGAAGGTTCGTTGCCTTCGCGCTCCTCGTTGATCATCGGGATTGTTCTTATCTTTGTATTGATGTATGCAGTGCTTCATTATAATTATAATATGTTGTTTACACAGACCTACCGAGAGAGTAGGGAGCTTAGGATAGAGATCGCACAGATCCTGAAAGATCTGCCCCTATCTTATTTTTCCAAACATGATCTCTCCGATCTCTCTCAAACCGTTATGAAAGACGTTGCGGACATTGAACATGCGATGTGCCATGCCATCCCGCAGGCGATCGGTTTTGCCTTATATATGTTTGTGCTATCGGTAATGATGCTTGTCGGGAATGTTAAGTTGGGGCTTTGTGTTCTGCTTCCCGTGGTGTTGAGTTTCGTCCTTCTCTTCCTGTCCAAAAAGGCACAAATCCACTATACGACCAAGTTCTATCACAAATTGAGGGAAAACTCGGAGAGTTTTCAGGAAGCGATCGAGTTGCAACAGGAGATAAAATCCTACGGACAGATCGATGCGGTGGGCGAGGAGTTGAAACGACGGATGGAAGACTCGGAGAAGGTCCATATCGTATCGGAGGTATTCCAGGCAGTGCCGGTGACGCTCTCAAGCTCGGTTGTACGTTTTTCTCTGGGACTTACAGTTTTTTTCGGAACCATCCTCTATATGAAAGGTGAGGCTCCCCTGCTCTATATTCTGGGATATATGATAGCGGCCGCCAAAATTGGTGACGGGGTGATGGGGCTGCATATGAATATTGCAGAACTTATGTACATCGATGCACGGATTCAAAGAATAAAAGAACTTAGAAATACTCCGGTCCAGAAGGGAGAGCCTGCGGAAATCTCCCGTTACGACATCGAATTCAAAGAGGTCGAGTTCTCCTATACGAAGGAAAAGAAGGTCATCGACAAGATCTCCTTCATAGCAAAGCAGGGAGAGGTAACCGCCCTGGTGGGACCTTCGGGCTGTGGAAAGACCTCGGTATTAAGGCTGATGTCGAGATTGTACGATTATGACGAAGGGCAGATCCTTATCGACAACAAGGAGCTTTCTACGATCGACACGGACAGTTTGTTTGAGAAGATTTCGATCGTCTTTCAGGATGTATCGCTGTTTAATACTTCCGTGATGGAGAATATTCGCATCGGTAAGAAGAATGCAAGCGATGAAGAGGTCGTTCGGGCGGCAAAGCTCGCAAATTGTCATGAATTTATTGAAAAACTTCCTGAAGGATATCAGACTTTGATCGGGGAGAACGGAAGTAAACTCTCCGGAGGAGAACGACAGAGGATATCGATTGCCAGAGCGATCTTAAAGGATGCGCCCATCATCCTTCTCGATGAGATCAGTGCCTCCTTGGACGTGGAAAACGAGATGAAGATTCAAGAGAGTCTCAACAAACTGATTGAGGGTAAGACCGTTGTCATCATCTCTCACAGACTCAAGTCAATCGAGAAAGCGGATAAGATCATCGTGATGAACGACGGACGTTTGGACTGCGAAGGGACACATCAACACCTTTTGCAACATTCAAACCTCTATCGTACAATGATAGACAAATCCGATATCACGGAAAACTACGTCTATTAGGTCGATACCACATAATTCAAAAATCAGTTTTATACAAAGGATGAAATTCTTGGAAACATTGATATAACAAACCTTTGTGTTTTATAAAACCGAAGAGAAATCAGAAGTTTGCCTTTGTACAGGGTTTTCCTTAGGAGCAATTGCGTATCATTCGAAGCAACGGTATAAGATCCACGGTATATCGGGGATGAAATTCTTGAATATGTTGGTTTGGCAAACTTTCACATTTTATAAATCCAAAGAAAACCTCGGGAACTTGCCTTTGTGCTCGCATTTTTTCAAGGAAATACTCCGCAAAGACACGCTGTATGCATCCATGTGTTATTAAGATACACAAACTATGTAATACTATTCTTCTTTTGAGTTGTGGATATAAACGATCTGCGACCATAGAAGATAAACCGATTTTTCGTAGGTTGAAAAACGGATATATCCATACTTCTATTGGAGAATAGTATAAAATCAAGGAATGCAACAAAGTTGTTCTTTGTACGGATTTGATTTTGTACAGATTGTTCAAATTGTGCGACAGCTTCCCGACGAAAGGAGAAGATTATGAATAACAAGTTTAAAGTCAGAGATTTGATCAATGCAGGACTGTTTTCCCTGCTTGTGGTCGTGTTTTTTTGGTGCGGAGGAATGGTGGGTTTTGTTCCGGTGCTTATGCCGGTAGTGCCTTTCTTCGGGGCATTGATCTCCGCCCCTGTGTTTATGCTTTACAGCACAAAGATCGACAAATTCGGTATGGTGCTCATACTCGGAATCGTCGTAGGGCTTGTGTTTTCGGTATCGGGACACGGACTCTATGTATTTCCCGGAACACTTGCAGTGGCTTTTGTAGCGGAGTTGATACTCAAGAAGGGGGACTACCGAAGTGTCAGTGCTTCGAGATGGGCCTACACCGTCTTTTGTGTCTTTGCGGCTTTCAACCTCATTCCTATCTACATGGGAAGAGAGCAGTATGCTCAAAAACTAATCGATATGGGTTACGGCAAAGAGTTTGCGGACAAGATGCTATCCGTTCTTCCTCCATGGAGTTTTCTTCCCATCGTCGTTTTGGGTTGTGTAGGCGGATACATCGGCTGCACTGTGGGAATCAAGATCCTCAACAAGCATTTTAGAAAGGCCGGTATGGTTTAAGAAATCGAGAGGCGAAGGCAGGGAAAAGTCTTTGTCTCCGCCTTTGTTTGGAGGTTAAACAGTGAAGTTGGATTTCAGAACCAAGTTTTTGATGACTCTTGTCATCAGTACGATCAGTATTTCGGGCAACTTACAGGTGAAGTACCCCGTCGTTTCTTTCATCACAAGTCTCCTGCCCTTTGTATTGCTTTTGTTTGAGAAACGATACAAGATCTTTTTCAAGGGTCTTGCAGCTCTGCTCCTGGCCTTTTTTATGATAACCTTTCTTCTGGACAGGTATGGAGGGATATTGAGTATTTTGACCGTCTTTATAGCGGGAGTTGTGATTCGCATGGTTCCCGGAGTTATGATGGGTTATTACGCTCTTGTTTCTACATCGATGTCGGATCTGGTGGAGGCCCTCCGGAGGTGGAAGCTCCCTGATGAAATTGTGATCCCTATCTCGGTCATGTTTCGCTTCTTCTATTCGACGAGGGAGGATTATGCCTCCATCAACGATGCGATGAAGATGCACGGTCTTGTATGGAAGAACCTCTTTCGAGATCCTATGAGGATTCTCGAATATAAGGCGGTACCTCTGCTTATGTGCTCATCCAAAGCGGCGGACGATGTTGCGGTATCGGCAATGACACGGGGGATGGTCGTAGGACGGAAAAGGAGCAGTATATCGGAGACTCGCCTTCGTATACAGGATTATGTGATGATGGCTCTGCTCGTCGTACTTAGTTATTTTTATATAAGGAGTATCTATGCTTAGGATTTCAGATGTGAGTGTCAGTTATGAGGGGGAGAGGGTTCTTGAACATATCGATCTCTCCTTTAAGAAGGGGGAAGTTTCGGTGATAACCGGAGGTTCCGGGAGCGGAAAAAGTACCCTGATCAAATTGATAAACGGGATCATTCCCGAGGTAATCAAGGCACGGGTGCAGGGCGACATCTCCTATGGGGAGGTTGATCTGATGAAGATGGACATCTCCGAGAGAAGCGATTATGTCTCCACCGTGTTCCAAAACCCGAAAACCCAGTTTTACTGCACGGGCACGACGGATGAGATCGCCTTCGGTATGGAGAACAGAGGGATCGACAGAGAAGAGATCAAACGCAGAATTGCAGTTTACTCCCAACTGCTAAAGACCTCTCACCTGCTCGGAAGGGATCTTTTCCGACTTTCGGGAGGAGAAAAACAAATGGTTGCAATCACCGCGGTAGCCTGTATGGAACAGGATATCTGTATCTTTGACGAGCCTTCCTCCTCCCTCGACAGAGAGTCGATCGGACAGCTCAAGTACGCGATCGAAAAACTGAAGGAGATGGGCAAGATCGTCATCATTGCCGAACATCGGCTCTATTACCTCAAGGACCTTGCAGATCATTTCTATGTTTTGAAGGACGGAAGGATCCTCGAGACAGATCGAAACGAAACCGCAGTGCAGACTTATGGACTGAGAAGGATCGAAGAGATACGAAAAGAGGAATTGAAGTCGGGACCTTATTTTGAGAAGGATGTGTTTTCGAAAGATTTTCGTGCAGAGGAAAGGCTTCTCTGCGCGGACTACCGTTACAGCTATACAAGGGGAAGGCCCGTCTTCGATATGAACTTCTCCCTCGAAGGGGAGGTCAACTTTATTATCGGAAACAACGGGGTGGGCAAGACCACCTTTATCCGCTCCCTCTGCGGCCTGCAAAGGAAGTTCAAGGGAAGGACCTGCTTCGATAAGGAGGAACTCAAACACCCGGAAGAACTGATCTCCCTCGTTATGCAGGATGTGAACTACCAGCTCTTTACCGACAGCGTCTGGCAGGAGATCTCGATTGTAACGGAGGAAGATGAGATCAAGGAGAGGGTGCTCGAAGAAGTCGGGCTTCTCAGCAAGAAGGATGTACATCCTCAGAAACTCTCGGGAGGAGAAAAACAGAGGTTGTCGATCGCCCTGTGCAAGGCCTCGAAAAAACCCATCGTCATCTTCGACGAGCCCACCAGCGGTCTGTGCAAAGAAACTATGATGAAGATCATCCGCTTCATTCACAGTATGAAGGAGGAGGGCAAACTCGTCCTTATCGTTACCCACGACTATGAATTCATCCGTAACTGCGGCGGTCGGATCATCGAATTTGTCAAGGACTAGAGAGGTCTGTGCGGTCGATGGAAGGGACTCTTGAGAAAGAGGCACACAAACATACGCGGTGTTCTTTCTTTTGCTCGATTAAAATTAAGGATAGTCGTGAGATAAACGTGTAAAAAAGACTCTTTTTTGTGAACCTGTTTTTTCGGATTATGTGGGACTGACCCGGGAAAGCTCTGATATGTGGGAAAAAAGGAATGTGATTATGTTTATCGTTGATTTGATCTGCCCTTTATACTATTTTTCAATAGAAGTGTGGATATATCTATTTTTCGATGACGAAAAACTATGTTGTCTTCTATAGCTCACAGATTGTTTATATCCACTATTCAAAAGAATAGTAGTATTAGGCACAAAAAGAAGTCCTTGTTCTAATTCGCGTCAAAACTTTTTGGTTATCTCTTAAATAAATATCAAAAAAATGATATAATAATAGACAGCAAAATAGTTCATTTGCTATCTATTGTGTTTTTGATAAGGAACAAAGGAGGGATGACTATGTCTTTGATCAAGATCCGAAATCTCACGTTTTCTTACTATGGGTATACCGAGGATATCTTCAAGGGGATATCGCTCAGTCTCGACACGAACTGGAAGACCGGCCTGATCGGAAGAAACGGGATAGGCAAGTCTACGCTGTTCAAGCTTCTTTCGGGAGAGTTGGAATATACGGGAGAGATCTTCAAGGATGTCGAGTGTATCCGATTTCCGCCTCGAATAGAGGAGGACGGGGAGACCATCGATATATGGAGGTCGTACGGTGACGACTTGGAGGAGTGGAGACTTCTCAAGGAGCTGAGTTTGCTGAAGGTCGATGAAGACATCCTCTACCGTCCTTTTTCGACCCTGTCGGAGGGAGAGAGGACGAAGTTCCTGCTGGCTATGATGTTTACGAAGGAAGGAGGCTTTCTTCTGATCGATGAGCCTACAAACCACTTGGACCTGCACGGGAGGGAACTCGTGAGTCGATATCTGAAAGGCAAGGACGGATTTCTGCTTATCTCCCATGACAGGGATTTTTTGGATTCGTGTATCGATCATGTCATCTCCATCAACCGTGCTTCCATCGATATACAGGCGGGGAATTTCACGACCTGGTATGAGAACAGGCAAAGGAAGGAACAGTTTGAAACAAAGGAAAATGAAAAACTGAAGAAGGATATCAAACGTCTGAAGGAAGCTGCGAAACAAACCGAAGTCTGGTCCGACAAGATAGAAAAGAGCAAGAAGGGGAGCAAGGTTTCCGGTTCAAAGCCGGACAGGGGTTATATCGGTCATCAGGCCGCCAGGATGATGAAGAAGTCCAAAAACTTGGAGAGAAGACAGGACAAGGCGATAGAGGATAAGGAAAAACTGCTCAGGGACGTGGAACGTAAAGAAGACCTCAAACTGCACTGTCTGCCCTATCGAAAAAAAGAACTGATGAGGGTGGAGGAACTTTCGTGTTTTTACAACGGGAAGAAGGTGGTCTCCGACATCGGTTTTGAAGTGAACGAGGGGGATCGCATCGCCATCAAAGGCGGAAACGGCAGCGGAAAATCCACCCTGTTAAAGCTGATCTTGGGCGAAGAGATCGAACACGGGGGAAGGGTGCAACTTCCCGACGACTTGAAGTTGTCCTACATCTCCCAGTCGGCCTTTCATCTGAGAGGGAGCTTGAGGGACTTTATCATGGCTGAAGAGGTCGATGAGACCCTGTGTAAGACGATATTGAGAAAGCTGGATTTTTCGAGGGAACTTTTCGATGTGAAGCTTGAGAACTACAGCGACGGACAAAAAAAGAAGGTCCTAATCGCTGCGAGTTTGTCCAAAGAGGCGCACATCTTTGTTTGGGACGAACCCTTGAACTATATCGACGTGATCTCGCGGATACAGATCGAGGACATCCTTTTGAAGCAAAGGCCGACCCTTCTCTTTGTCGAACACGACAGAAGGTTTATGGAGAAGATCGCGACCAAGAGGGTGGATTTGGATCGCTATTGATATTGTGGAACGATATGCAGAGAAAAACTGCCGCGGTACCGCGGTAGGGCAAGCAGCCTGCGATGACAAATAAAATTCAGGAAATTGTTCGGTAGCTGTTGACAAGCGAAATATCAAATGATATTATAGGAAAGTAATCCGATCACACTTGAATGTGGGCTTATAGCTCAGGTGGTTAGAGCGCACGCCTGATAAGCGTGAGGTCGCAAGTTCGAGTCTTGCTAAGCCCACCATTTAGTCAAAAAGCAAGCGAAAGCTGCTTTTTTGCATTTTTAGTGCCTGGATAGCTCAGTAGGTAGAGCAGAGGACTGAAAATCCTCGTGTCGGTGGTTCGATTCCGCCTCCCGGCACCACAAGCGAGACGATCTTTCGAAGTTTATTCGAGGGGTCGTTTTTTAATATAAGCAAGGTTTGTTCCATTATCTTGTCGCGATTCAAATCGATGTGTCTAATACTATGATTCATTTGAGTTGCGGATATCAGAAACCTGTACTCAACAGAAGATAACAAGGATGTTCGTAGTCATAAGGTAGATATAATCACACTTCTATTGAAAAATAGCATAAATGGAAGAAAAACACTCGGATATCCATGCCCTGTAAAAAAGTTTTGAGTTTTTGATAATTTATCGAGTAGATGTGGCAGAAATGTGGTATCATATAATTTATACTTAGTACAAATTGATAGTTAGAAATGGAGTGATGAGATTGGACTTGAAGAATCTGATTAAGAGACAGAAGATGATGACGACGGTTTTGACGGCACTCTGTCCCCTTGTAATAGCTTCGGTCTTTTTTTATGGCTGGAGGACTATAGCGGTTCAGCTTGTTGTTATGTTGTCGGCGATCTTGGCGGAGTATGCCTTTCTCTACAAGGAGAAGAAGCCGGTTACGGAGGCCGTGCTGGTAACATCGGTGCTCTACACCCTCACCCTTCCGCCATCGATCCCTTTTTGGATCGCAGTGGTCGGGATCGTCTTCGGAGTCGTTTTTGCGAAGATGGCCTTCGGAGGTTTCTCCAAGAATGTGTTCAACCCTGCGCTTGTGGCAAGAGCCTTCGTCTATGTCTGTTTTCCGAACTATATGACAATTCGTTGGACACAGGCTTCCGCCGGTTTTCCGGGTGGTTTGACCAAGTGGCTCAATCCGATGGTGGAGGCGATTACGACAGCGACACCTCTGATCCGTTACCGAAGTGAGGGAACTCTGACGGAGCTGAGCAGCCTTCTGCTCGGAAACATCGGAGGAGTAATGGGAGAGACGAGTAAGGTACTTATTTTGCTTGGGGGGGGCTATCTGATCTACAAGAAGGTGGCTGCATGGCAGATTATGGTAGCCTGTCTTATCGGCTTTGTGGGGACGGGATCCCTGTTGAGCCTGGTGACGGGAAGTATAGCTATGGAGTCTGTCCTGTACGGGGTAGTGAGTGGAGGATTTTTGTTCGGAGCGGCCTTTATGGCGACCGACCCGATATCGGCCTCGTCCACGAAGGAAGGCAAGTGGATCTACGGCATCATCGTGGGAATGGTGACCTTTATCATCCGAGGCTTCTCGCTGTTTGCTGAAGGAATGATGTTTGCCATCCTCATAGGCAACACCTTTGTACCTTTGATCGATGAGTTGGTCAAGATGAAGAACAACAAGAAGAAAGCACAGAAGAAGGGGGCGGTTGCAAATGGCTAAGGTCTCCAGAAACGATACCCTGTGGTATCCTACGGTATTTATGATCATTTTGGCCTTTGTTATGACCTTGATCCTGGCCCTGCTCGACTATGGGACCAAGGATAAGATCGAGTTGCAACAGAAGGCGATCTTTGAGCAGAAACTCCTGTATGCGATGAACATCGACTTTGCAAATGCAGAGGAAGCGGAGAAAATCTTCGATGAGAAGGTGGAAGTGCTTCCCATAGACTTTATGGACACCTCCGGACTTTTGATCGAACCCAACTATTACGTCTATCGGGAGAACGGAGAGGTACAAAGTTACGCTTTTCCGGTCAGCGGCAAGGGTCTGTGGGGGACCATCGATGCCTTTGTGGCGATGGACAAGGATATGGAACATATGATAGGCATGGACATCCTTTCTCACAGCGAAACTCCGGGTCTCGGCGGGCGTATCGAGGAGGGTTGGTTCAAGGAGCAGTTCAGAGGCTTGAGCCTTGCTTTGCAGGACGGAAGGTATTTTTCCTATCCTCCCGAAGCGGGATCGAACATTGAGGCGATTACGGGTGCGACTTTGACCTCGGGTTCGATGCGGGATCTGCTCAACGAAAATGTAATAAAGATCAAAGAAAACTTCAAGGGGGTGAAGTAGGATGAAAATAAAAGAAACGTTGAAGAAGGGTTTTATTACGGACAACCCCGTTCTCGTTCAGATCTTGGGGATCTGTTCCTCTCTTGCCGTGACCAACCTGATGATGAACTCGCTGGTTATGGGGCTGGGACTTATGCTTACTACAGCCTGTTCCGAGTTTATGGTAGCCCTGCTTCGTTCGTATACACCCAAGCACATCCGTATGATCATCCAGACCTTCATCATCTCCTTCTTCGTTATTATGATGGATGTCTTCTTAAAGGCTTACTGGCCGGATATGAGCAAGGCGCTCGGTCCCTATGTAGGTCTTATCATCACGAACTGTATTATTATGGGACGTTGTGAAGCCTATGCGCAGAACAATTCTCCGACCGATTCCTTTGTCGACGGAATCTCCTATGGAGGAGGTTATACCATCGTCCTTCTTATGATAGCGTTTGTTCGTGAGATCCTCGGTTTCGGTACCGTCTTCGGTCTCAGAGTGATGCCGGAAGGCTTTGTCAACTGGACTCTGATGGTAATGCCGCCGTCCGCCTTCTTTGTGTTGGCAGTGATCATTTGGATCTCACAAAATAGGGTAGCGAAAAAAGCACAGGCGAAAGGAGGGAAGGCCTAATGTCGATTCATCCGATTGTAATCTTATTTGCGGCGATATTTACCAACAACATGATATTGTCGAACTTTCTGGGGATGTGCTCCTTTATCGCCGTCTCCAAAGAGATCAAAACCGCGTACAGTCTTGGAATCGCGGTAACCTTCGTCATTACGTTTACGACGATCATCAATTACTTTATTTACTATAAGCTGTTGGTGCCCTTCCACTTGGAGAACTTCCGCTTTATCGTGTTCATCATTTCGATCGCGGCATTTGTTCAGTTGGTGGAAATGCTCATTGACCGTTACTTTCCGACTCTTTACTATGCTCTTGGGATTTTTCTCCCGCTGATTACGGTAAACTGTGCCGTGTTGGGAGTGAGTTTGTTTATGATCATCCGGGATTACAACTTTATGCAGTCGCTTGCCTTCGGTTTCGGCTCGGGTATCGGCTGGACACTTGCGATCTCGGCGATGGCGGGTATCCGTCAGAAGATCAAGAAGAACAAGCTGCCGACAGGGCTTGAAGATGCGGGTATTACATTGATTGTCACGGGGATCATGGCATTGGCATTTATCGGATTTTCCGGAATCGTGCAGATCCAGTAAGGAGGGAAAGTACATGAATCATGTAATAGTAACCGTTGCGGTAATCACCTCCATCTCTGCGATACTGGCACTTTTGATTACCGTTGCGAACAAGACGGTCAACGACTACGGAGAAGTCAAGCTGACCATCAACAACGATAAGGTAATCGAGGCGAGGGGAGGCTCCTCCCTGCTGTCTCTTCTTGTGGATAACGAGGTCTTTATTCCTTCCGCCTGTGGAGGGAAGGGAAGTTGCGGCTTCTGTAAGGTCAAGGTACTTGAAGGGGCGGGTCCCCTGCTTCCGACGGAGGAAGGTTTTATTTCCAAGGAGGAAGAGGCCGACCATATGAGATTGTCCTGTCAGGTCAAGGTCAAAAATGATCTCAAGATCGAAATAGACGAGGCCCTCTTCAATGTAAAACAATATGATTACACCGTTATCTCCAATGATAATGTGACCGATACCATCAAGAATCTGATTATGGAACTACCTGAAGGCAAGGAGATCAACTTCAAGCCGGGTCAGTATATCCAGCTGATGAGCAGGAAGTACAAGGGGTCATCCGAGGAAGTCTACCGTGCATATTCGATTGCCTCCTCACCCAACGACAAACACCATGTAGGCCTCCTGATCGGCCATGTGCCTGAAGGCATCGTGTCCTCCTATGTTCACTACCACCTATCTCCACAACAGAAGGTGACGGTGGTCGGACCTTACGGGGACTTCTACTACCGTGAGACTGACAAGGAGATGGTCATGGTGGCGATCGGAACGGGTATGGCACCGATTCTGTCCATCTTGCGTTATATGAGGGAGGAAAAACTCACTCACAGGAAGGCGACCTTCTTTTTCGGTGCAAAGGTGGAAGACGAGTTGTTCTTCGATGAAGAGTTCGAACAGTTGCAGAAGGAACTGCCCAACTTCAAGTATGTACCCTGTCTTTCCAGAGTGCCCGAAGGTTCGAAGTGGGAAGGAGAGAGGGGGCGTGTTACCGCTGCGATTGACAAATACATCAATAACGGACCCGACTGCGAGGCCTACCTCTGCGGAAGCGGTGTGATGATAGACTCGGTCGTTGAAGTCCTCAAGAAAAAAGGACTGGCGGAAGAAGATATTCTTTACGATAAGTTTTAACCGAGATAAGCTGATCGACTTTAGAATGATAAACTAAAGCGATCAGCTTTTTTTGAGCAAAATTGACAAGAAAACTTTGCAAAAAGTATTGACAAGAAAACTTGGCGAAGCTAGAATAGGCGTAAGAGGTCCGAACGGTTTTGCAACGGATCCGCTGTTTCGGTAGTGATATCGCTTGTGCATAGGAGAATGCTTTAAAGAGATCCTGTGAGGAAGGGGAGGTAGTTATGAATAGGGAACAAATTTTGAAAAAGAGCAGAGAAGAGGCCTGTGACGAAGGGAGAGAATATATGGAGTTACTGGGGATCCGAAGAGGTTTCTATTACTCGAGTGCGATCTATGCGTGTATCTCCGTTTTAAATCTTTTCTCAGCCTTCCGCTATGGAAAGCAGATGGAGGCTTTTTATGCCTCTTCGTCGATCTATTTTTGCTTTTTAGCTTCAATCTCTTCACAAAAGTATAAGTTTTCTCAAGAGAAACATGATAAGCTGCAATGGATAGCTTCGACGGTCGCCTCTATGGTTTTTTTACTTCGTTTTATTTTGGAGGCGGTATGGGCGTAGATGAAACATTGATTTTAAGAAATCGTCTGAAAGAAGCCCGAGCACAGAGGAATCTTTCGCAGAGAGAGCTGGCTGAAATGGTCGGAGTTTCACGAAATACGATCAGTTCGATCGAAACGGGACAATTTAATCCGACGGCAAAGTTGGCATTGATCCTCTGTATTGCATTGAATAAGAAGTTTGAAGAACTGTTTTACTTCGACGAATAGGAGTTTGGTACTTAAGTTATCTGTTAAAACTGACGGGTGGAATGCTTGGAAGTACATCGTCCTCCGAATGGTTTTTCGGTAAGGGGATATGTTTTATACCCGGCATTTCAAACGAAGAATGGTAATAAGAAGCAACTTATCCCATCGGATGGAGGCGGAAAAGCAAAGTCCGAATAAGGAAAAAGCTTTTTTGGTGGGAATTGACAGGAGGCCTCCCTTCCTGCTATGATTTTCTTATCAAAATCCATGGGGAGGGGAAATTATGTATTGCAGAAAATGTGGGAGTCCCGTATCCGAAACGGCGAAGTTTTGTACTGCCTGCGGAGCTTCCGTGCAGGACAGTGAAACATCGAGCGGGCAAAGAGAGGGTGAGGCAAAGAGTTCAAAGGGATCCAAACTTGTTTTGATCCTCTTGCTGTCCCTGCTTGTGCTCGGTCTTGCGGGAGGGGCGATATTTGTAGGTCTGAGGATGTCAGGTTCTTCCGGGGGTGCGAACGAGAAGCAGAGCGTTCGGAGCGAAGAAGAAAAAAATGCTTGGAAGGAAGAGGGACAAGACAGGGAAGAAACGGAGGACAAGGTCAATGACGCAGAGATCGACAAGAGAGTGGAGGAACTGCGTGTCTTTCATCGACAGTTCTCTATGGATATTGTGGACGGAAAATATGAAAAGGTCGTTCCGACGGAAGATATCTCGATTTATCATGATAAGGGAGAGATCAAAGCGGTTTTTGCGGATGAAGGGACCAATTCAAAGGACTATAATAGGGAGTATTATTTTGACAAGGGTGAACTTGTGCTCTCCGTCTTCGAAAACGAGGATAGGGATCTCTTCTTCTTCGAAGGCGGGAAGCTGATTCTTTGGAGGCATTTCAAAGATCGTGATGAGGAAAACCTCATCTCCTATGACCGCAATGAACCGACAGCTGAGTTTGAAGATTGGGAGGAGTTGTTGCAGGAGGAAAGTAAGTTTTTTATATCCGAGCTCAACAGGCTGAAAAGTTCTTCGACTGCAACTCCAAAGGAAACGAGCGAAAAACTGAAGGAGGTCACCGTGCAGAAGAAGGAGGGCTTCAGTATGGAGAAGGTCATAGGAGTCTCATCCACTTCCCACCTCGTGGAGAAGAACTTTGTGCATAAGGAAGACAGAGTGATCGACAAAGACATCTCAACCGCATGGGTGGAGGGTGTCGAAGGTCAGGGAGAAGGAGAGGAGGTAAAGCTGGTCTTCGATAAGAGCTATCTTATCAACGGTTTTGTGATCCATGCAGGCTATCATAAGAATGAAAAGGTCTATGAGAAGAACTCGCGTCCTTCACAGATCGAAGTTTTTTTCTCCGACGGTTCGAGTGAGACCTTCAATCTGAAAGATGTCAGAGAAGCTCAGGAGGTCAAATTCTCGGAGCCGGTGGAGACCGACAGTGTTTCGTTTGTGGTCAGATCGGTCTATCCGGGAAGTAAGTATAAGGACACGGTGATCAGCGAGATCGTACTCTACTAGTATAACGGCACGTTGAAATTCATAGTAATTCCGACTTTGATATGAACTCTTTCAGTTTATATCAAAGGCAGGAAATAAAGATAAATATCAATATGTCAAGACGCCGGGAAAACGCCGCATAATTCGAATAAGTAGCAGAAAATCAGTTTTTCTTAAACAAAGTCATTCCTAAAAGTGTTTATTTGAGCGGGCTTGAAACAAAGAAAACATTATTTTGTGTCTGTGTATGGGACATATTGAAGGGGAGAACCGCAAAACAATAGGGTAATACCGCACCGCTTGGAAAATAAGCACAGGATTGATGTTATACGGAAGATGAAATTATGGAACATCTTGATATAGCAAACTTTTGTAGTTTACAAATCGAAAGGAAAATCAATGGTTTGCCTTTGTACGCTTCTTCCATCTTGTCATTCCTCTTGTTTTGTAAAAAAAAGCCTTGTGAAATAAAAACATCACGGAGAGATAAAAGTTCCTTCTTTTAATGAGGAATGAGATGCAAAAAGATTGTGGAGGGATGGAGGCGAGAGCACTTCGGTCCTCTTGTTTCGGTCCGACAAAAGACGGGAAAAACTTTTTGAGAATAAGAGGCTCGCCTTATTTCAAATAAAAGTCGATAAATTCCATAAAGGGCTTGGTTGTAACTTCTTCGGGGAACTTCAAATACCGATCGAAGGAAGCTTCCAAGCCTTTTTTCATCGGGGTTTCGTAATTGAACAGCTCCTTCTGCGCACTTACATTGAGGAAGTATTCATAAGGATGGAAGCTGAAGTAGTTACGACAGTCGACCGTCTCGGATACACAGATGGTATGAAGAGGCCTTTGAGCGGTCTGATAGCAGAGCTTGACCCAGTCCGCAACGGAGACGGGGGTTCTGTTTCCCACATTGAAGATACGCTGTGAAGGTCTTTGTTCAAGAAGAACATCCATAAAGAGGCAGAGGTCGTCGATGTAGAAGAATTGGAGCTTCATCTCGCCGTTTGAAGGAAGGTAGAAGGTTCTTCCTTTTAAAGCGCAATCGAAGACAAAGGCTTCGCGATACACGTTGTTCATAGGACCGTAGAGATAGGGGGGACGCAGGATGTAGGCCTTGGGATTACGTTTTGTCAACGCTTGTTCCGCCTCGATCTTGTTTGTGCCGTAAGACTTCCAAAAAGAGTTGGGGCCGACGGGAGAGTTTTCACTGAAAGGTTGGGGAGCGGTATCGGGATAGACGGCACTGGAGCTGATGAAGATATAGTCTCCATAGCTTTCCAAAGCATCTAGGAGGAGATGGATATCATCTTTGTTGTAGGAATTGATATCGAAGACAACATCGAAGTGAAGACCTTTGAGAGCATTGCCGAGATGACTCCGATCGGCATGGATCAGCCTCGCTCCGGGGAGCTGGCTTCGCGTGTTTCGGTTGAGAACAAATACTTCATACCCCTTGTTGAGATAGTATTGTGCGGTATACTTGCTTACAAACACAGTGCCTCCCGTAATCAAAATTCTTTTCATAGGTACCTCCCGTATAATAGTTTGTATTGATCTCCATTATACTATATTTTACAGTTCTTGTCTTATACTGTTCCGTGGAAGAATTGTCCTCTTGTGTGGTTAAAAAAAATTGTGATCACACAATTTTGACAACCGGATACTTTGTTCCCCTGACAGTTTGATCGGAGAATAGTATTACATGATATTAAAGAGGGGAGGCGATAGAATCTTCTCTAAAAGAAGAAGTTCCGTTATCATTGAATAACCGGGAGGCTATTTGGTATAATAAAAATAGAATACAAGGTCTTTGTTTGACTTTTATACTGTTATCTGTTTAAACTCTTCAACAGTTAAGCTACAAGAGGCGGGGATGATTTTTTTGATAACGAAGTCGGACAGTTCTATGTTTTGATCGGATCATAGCGCGGATTGCGATCATATCACAGGTATTATATGATGAGTAGGCTCTATTCGGATTTTTTGATACATAAGGTGCAGCAGGTGTCGTCGATCGTATCTTCAGATCCTTATGAGGCTATACATAAAGGGGGAAGGATCAAATGGCAGAGACAAAAAACAGTTTTTCGTACTTTTGTAACAGGGAATGTGAGTATTTTCCCTGCCACGGAGATAAGGACAGGGAGGTGGAGTACTTCAACTGTCTCTTCTGTTATTGTCCTCTCTATATGCTGGGCAGTGAGTGCGGTGGCAATGTTCACTATATGGAAAACGGGATTAAGGATTGTTCCAAGTGCATGTTGCCTCATTCCAAGGGAGGATACGAGTACATCAATAAGAAGTTTATGCAGATCGTGGAGACCATGAGCAAGCAGAAACTCGCCGAGGATAGAAAGAAAGAATAGTGATGGGTTTGCCTTTTGATGCGAAGGCAGTAAAATTAAGTGTAATAACTTGTGTTCGGTATCGTTGCAGGTCAAATCCGAACACGCTTTGATAACGGAAGTTACAGTTTTGTAAGGAAGGAGAAACATCTATGAAAAAAACAGTTGCACTATTGATGTGTCTTGCGGTATTGGTGCCTCAACAGGTATTTGGGATGCAGCTTTTTGTAGGAAACAAGGAGGTTCTCTCCGACGCAGGTCCTGTCAAGGTCAATGGAAGCGTGTTGGTTCCCATATCGATCGTTTCGGACGAGTTGGGAGCCAAGACGGATTGGAATCCTCAGATGAGGAAGGTGACCGTCAAGAAGGGCGAAACGGTGATACAGTTGCAACTTGGCAACAAGGTCGCGCTTGTCAACGGGAAGAAGTCGGTGTTGGAGGTCGAGCCTCAGCTTATCAACAAGAGAACGATGGTTCCGCTTCGTTTTGTGGCTACCGCTTTGGGAGAGAAGGTCGAGTATGTGGCACAGACCGGCAGTGTACTGATAGGTTCGGACAAGGGGCAGGTAAAATTACAAAAGAAGTTGACAAAGGCGGATGTATCCAAGGCTAAGATCGCCAAACTTCTCTCTCTTCCGGAGAAAGACCTTGTTGAGATCGGATTTATGGATCTGACGGGAGATAAGAAGGAAGAAATCATAGTGAAGGTCCTCTCTCACTATGAGATCTGGCCGACGGACGTGGCGGTCTTCACCCAGGACTACAAACTTTTGCTTAAGGAGGCCTATGGGGACAATGCCAATGGGTACTATATGGGTTTCGGGATCAATAAGGAAACGGGCAACTTTGTCACCAAAACGATTTTGCATGGAAGTGTCTACTACACCGAAAAGGCAAGTATTGAATCGGATGAGGATATCGAGTATATTGAGAATATGATGGGAGAAGAGAGCGAAAAGATGATCCGCCGCCTCTCCACATTTATCGAGATCCCGTTTGAGAAGTTTTAAATCCATCATCTCTTTGATACTGTTTTCCGTTTGAAATTCCGGGTATACGGAATGTACAATTGTCGAAAAACAATTTTGAGTAATCGTGGAATTTAAACTTCATGACCGGACCATTTTAATGGATCATAGTACTAAAGTCAACGCGGTGTTTTCTTTGGGGAGGCGCCGCGTTATTCTTCGCGCCGAATGATGTACCCATATGTTTTGTCCTTGTATCTCTTTCTATCAGGTCTCCTATCAAAAAACAGAGTATTGCGAATATATGTTCTGATATTGATGGAAGGTTCCACCTATGCGATAATAAATAGGAGGGAGTTTTTGCTGTTATCCGATCGTAATGTCATAAAACACTATAACTTCGCGAAATACTATGAAAATACCGCATAATTACAAAAATCAGCATAAAATCAATTCTATATGAAATATAACATTCTTAAAGGTGTTGGTTTGGCAAATTTTCGTCTTTTGCAAACTCAAAGGAGAATCAGGAATTTGCCTTTGTGAGGTGCTTTCCTATGTTTCGGGATGTGTCTGTATAAGGTGGCGGTTTCACGGGAGAACAGCAGGAGGCTCTACGAAAATACTTATTGTTTGGAGGCACATTATGAAAAAAAGAATGTCTGTACTTATGTTGGCGGCGATGATGACCTTTTCAACGGTTACATCCTCCTTTGCCTGCACGGGTTTTGTTGCGGGAAAGAACGCCACCGTTGATGGAAGTCGTATTATTGCGAGAACCGAGGATCTGAGCGGAGCTCACAACAAGACCTTCAAGGTCTACCCGAGAAAGGACAATCCCGCTCCCGTGATGTTCGAGGATTCGATCGGGTTTAAGATGGAACTTCCCAAGACGAGTTTCAAATATACGGCTATCTGCGATGCGGAGCAGTCGGAGGGGATCTATGACGAGGTGGGTTTCAATGAATATGGGGTTGCCATCAGTGCTACGGTGTCGGCGGATCCGGGAGCTGCGGCACAGAAATACGATCCTCTTGTGGAAAACGGTCTGTCCGAGGCGTCGATGACAACGGTCGTCCTTCCCTATGTCAAAACAGCGAGAGAAGCGGTCCAAAGAACGGCGGATATCATCGACAAACACGGTTCGGCGGAAGGTAACATCGTCTTTTTTGCCGATGACGAAGAAACTTGGTATATGGAGATCCTCTCGGGACATCAGTATGCGGCTGTAAAAGTACCCGACGATGTCTATGCGGTCATTCCCAATCACTATTTTATGGGCGAGATCGATGTGAAGAGCCCCGATGTCATCGTATCGAAGGACTTGATGAACCTGCCGAAGGAGAAGGGATTTTACAAGGAGCACAATGGCAAGTTCCACGTTGCACTGACCTACTCCGATGCAGTGGAAGACTATGATAGGGTCCGCATTTGGGGAGGACAAAACAAACTTTCTCCTTCGAATAAGGTCTCTTATGACACCGAGGTATTCTCTTTGTGGAGAAAGCCCGACAAAAAGTTGAGTGTCAAAGACATCATGGAACTGCAACGATATCGATATGAAGATACGGACAAGAATGCAAACTTGGAGAAAAACAAAGGGGTAAGAGCGATCGGAACACCGACCTCTATGGAGTGCCACATCATCCAAATGAAAGACAGTCTGCCTAAGGATGTGGGCGGCGTCATGTGGATGGCGATGGCCAATGCCGAACATTCGGTTTATCTACCCTTCTATGGAAACATCCATGACACCATAGCTCCCTATAAGGTGGCGGATGAACTTTATACACCCGAATCCTTCTATTGGACGATGAGAAACATCAATGTGATGTCGGCATTGAACAGAGAGATGTTCGGAAAGAACGTAAGGGCATATTGGAGTGAGTATGAAGACAAGCTGATTGCGGAGCAGGAGAAAAAGGATGCCGAACTGGCGGCGATCTACAAGAAGGATGGAAAAAATGCCGCTGCAGACTATGCAACTAAGACATCCAACAGCGTTGCAACCGATGCCTTCCAAAAAGCGAGCCGGATCAACAGAGAATTGAGCACCTATGTAGCATCCAACGAGGGAAGAGCAAAGAAGGAAGCCTTTGTACCTTCGTTTATGAAAAAGTAAAAACCGGAAGAACGACTGAAAAAGTTAAGAGAAATACTGCATGATTCCAAAAATCAGTATGAAATCAACTTTGTAGGAAGGATGAAACTTACGAAAACGTTGACAGGACAAACTTTTGCGCGTTATAAACTCGAAGAAAAATCGGAAGTTTGCTTTTGTGTGGTGCTTCCTTTACTTTTGAGCCACGCAAGTTTGTCTTGTCTCTTACGACGTACAAATCGGCGATATCTCCAGTTCGAATGAATAATAGTATTATCTTACATCCTTATTACAACGGCGAAAGATTGGCAGCATAGTTGAAATTGATAGGGATGTGTCGGTACACCGGTTGAAATTTCTAATTGGTCATACTATTTTTCAATAGAAGTGTGGATATATCTATTTTTCGATGACGAAAAACTATGTTGTCTTCTATGGGGCACAGATTGTTTATATCCACTATTCAAAAGAATAGGAGTATCATATATAAGGTGTCCAAGAAATAGATAAGAATACTGTATGAAATATAAAAGAGCATTTGCTAAAGTCATAATTGACATAGCAAATGCTCTTTGAATATATGGGGTGATATGTTTGTTGTACAAAGTATTGATTGATATGATTCTCCAATAAAAGTGTGGATATATTTATTTTTTGACAACGAAAAGTTAATTTATCTTCTATGCGTCATAGATTTATTATATCAACAATTCAAAGGAATAATAGTATGAAATGTCGATTATAGAATATACAGCATGGAGAGAGCATGTATATGCGAGAGCAATACCGAACAATTTGAAAAATCTGTATACCATCCATTTTTTATCAAGGAAGAAATTTTTGAGCCTGTTGATCCGAGGAACTTTTGTATTTTATCCAATTCAAAGGAAAATGAGCAGTGTACCTTTGTGTGGTGTTTTTATAGTATTTATACTATTTTTCAATAGAAGTGTGGATATATCTATTTTTCGATGACAAAAAACTATGTTGTCTTCTATGGGGCACAGATTGTTTATATCCACTATTCAAAAGAATAGTAGTATTAGAGGTGTTGAATGAATGTATATAAACAGCAAGCGATGAATCTTCGTACCAGAGAGCGTTTTGTCAAGTACTTTTTTGATTTATTGATAATTTTTTGGGTTCATTTCGACTAACGTATCTTTTGTGTTTTTAGATTCATCTATTCGCCGATTGTATTATTGGACGACATACCTCTATAAATTAAACTTTTTTTCATTAGCAGAAGATATAGTTTTTACAATCTATTTTCTCATCGATAAAAAATACTTTTATATGCCTTTTTAATAGTCAATTTATAGAACATATACTCTATACAAGAGAATATAAATATTATCGCCCCTATAATAACCAGTAAAACACCCTCTATTTGTCTTACTGAAAAAAGGGTATACACCACCGACAATATTGTTCCCGTTGTCAAAGGAATGACAAACAATGTAAAGATCTCTCTCTTTAATTCAAAACAAATCTGCTGATTTGTATAACCAAGATAGAGCAATCGTTTATATTTAAACTTGTTTTTTCTGTGGTTTTGTCCTATCCTCAATGTAATTAAACCGGATAATGCAATAAAAATCAAAACAGTTGGAATAAATAGCAGTATAGAAACCATGTATTTCTGATCTTTCCTTGAATTTAACACATTTGATTTGACTATTATATGATCTCCAAGTTTTTCGATTTCTGAATAAATAAGTTTTAATTGTTGTTCTTGAATTTCTTCTTTAATTTCAACAAAGTATTTGACTTGCTTTTTTCCTCCATCATGTAGCACTTTTTCATAATACTGATCAGAAATTATATAGGTTCTCTTGTCTTGTTTTTCTATATTGTATACTTCCTCCCATATCTCCTTTACAATTTTAAATTGATATATTGTTTCATTTATATCTGCTTGAGTATTTCCAATAGGTTGAAATCCCCATTCTACTCCATTCGTTTCTGAAATACCGATAGAGTAAGTCTCCTTATTCATTTGTGTTAATACTACAACCTCATCATTGGAAATATCTAATGTTTTCCCTGTCAACTCACGATAGCTTTTTTCCGGCATAATATTTATGGGATAATCGTAGATATTATTTTCCCACTTAATTTTTGCTTCTTGAAGGTCTATTAATCGAGATTTTTGAATCAAATCCAAAAAATTTTGTTCAAATTTTTGTATGTTTGCTATATCATGATTTGTAATATCTCCTATAGTTACAATAAAATCATAAGGATTTTCAACATCGTAATTTTCAGGCGCTATTACCATAAAGAGATTCATAAACAAAATATATAGACCTAAAATAATACTTATTGCACACAAAATCAACAGCTTGGAATATTTCTTGTAATCCACTCTTAGCTGAGAAAGAAAGAATAGTCTTTTCAGGTATTTTTTTGTAAAAAAAGATATGATTTGTTCATACCATGTTGAAAAACTAATAATCAGTAGGTATGCTGAAAAAACAAAACAAACTATAGGTACTAATGCATTCAGTAGCCCATATGAATTCGTTTGATAAACCCTTAGAAAATAGATCCCTATAGAAATAAACATTATCCCCAACAAAGCACATATTTGGGGATATTTTGTTTTTTTCTCTTTTCTTTCATAACAAAGTAATCTATAGATATTAGCTAATCGGACAAATCGAATTCTAAGAAATATATTAATAATATATGTTATAAAAACAATAACAAAGGTTAAGATATATCCCCCAATGGACATATCTTTTATAGGGCTATCGTTATTTATCTCAAGTAGGTTAAAAACAAGTACATACATAATTGTTCCCAATATAATTCCGCCAATTACAGAGATAAAGAAAAAATAGCACCATTTTTTATATAAAAATTTACAAAAAGTTTTTCTGTCGACACCCATTCCAAATAAAATCCCATAGCTTTTTACCTGTTCATCAAAAATATATGCACTAAGATAATATTGATATATAAACAAAAACAGTACCATAATTATATTTAACGATGTAAACCATACAGGTATTGTATATTCTACTTCACTCATAATATTCATGACACCGCTATTAAAATTAAGCTGTATGAACATATGAAATACGGCAACCAAAACACTGAACAGCAAGAACGAATTATAGTGTTTTCTAAAGTCAAATATTTTATTTAGCTCGGTATTCATTCAGATCACCTCTCTTCTGTGTCTGTAAATATTTTTATAATTTCTTCATGGAAATTTTTCGGAAAATCAGTTTTACATAAAACGTTCTTAATTTTTCCCTCTTCGAGAAACGCTACTTTATCGCAGTTACTGGCTACAAATGTATCATGAGTAACCAATATTACAGAGGTATTAAAATCAGCATTTACGGCTTTAATCATTTTTAAAAATAATTTTGTGTTCACACGATCAAGACTTCCTGTTGGCTCATCTGCCAGAACAACTTTAGGATATTTTATAACAGCACGAGCAATCGCAGCCCTTTGCTGTTCACCGCCTGACACCGTATCCGGCATATTATTTTGAAATCTTTCTATATCTAAGTAATTTGAGATTTTTTTATACCTTTCCTCTATTAATTCCAATTTATAATTTTGATTTAGAGTCAATGGCAGAATGATGTTTTCTTTAATTGTCAAACCTTCTAATAGATTAAAATCTTGAAAAATATAGCCCACATCTTCCCTACGATGATTTTCATAGTCGCCCTCCCTAAAACAAGACATCTTTCTCCCAAAAAATTCAACCTCTCCTCCACTTATGTTGTCCATTCCCCCCAGTATGCGAAGCAATGTACTTTTTCCGCTCCCAGATGATCCCATGATACAAAAAATTTCACCTTCTAAAATAGTTAAAGTGATGTCGGATAAGATATTTTTGGAAGAGTTTCTCTCTCCCACTGATTTCTTTAAATTACAAATTTCTATTTTATTCATTTTCATCAGCCCTCCTAATATCTACACTACATAGATTCTATATCACTTAACTTATGATTCCTTAAGCTTGTCTTAGTATTCTTCTAATTTTTACGATTTTTAAATGATTCGCAACAACGTTCATTCCCATATTTACATATGTCTATCAGATAACATGGAATTATTTATATAATTACCATCAGAATATCACTGAATAAAATGGAATCAGTATATGAAGTAGAATTATCCATAATCCATACTTAACATCCAGGGAGTGTTTTGTCAAGTACTATCTTAATATATTTATGGACGCTTTTTCTTTTGGAATTTGAACAACAAAGAAACAGTAAACCTATTCGATCTACTGTTTCTAAATGTTATTGGTTAAATCATTTACTTATAAGTCTTTGATATTCATTTTATCAATTTCAGAGCGTATTTTCATTCTCTCTCTAATTCCAAAATATAAAGTTAGCAAAACTATTGTCGGTATATTACTTACCAAAAATGTTGACAATACATTCATTAAAATTTGATCTTTTCCCATTGTTTCAAATTGTAGCCGTGCAATATTCTTGGCAAAATTTTGCATTTTAGTTGGCAATGCGATTTTCACAAAAAAAGCGCTCTTTTCTTCTTTATATTATAGTCGATTTTGAGTATAAATAAAGCGAATTTTAGGGCGCTTTTTTTGTGAAAGATTATGAAAGATTTTTTGAAAGATGATCTTTCATAATTAATAGTTGGTTATGATCAGCTCCTTCACTTTTTTATTGGAAGTTTTTGAAGCGGAATACATCGTTTCTACTTCTTTTATTCTGTAATTATGATATAATTGACGCGAGAGAGGATGGTCATTGATGGTTAGTAGAAACTTGCCTTTTGCACGGTGTAAAGTTTCAGCTAACCGGACGTGATCATCTTTTTTAAACTCAACTTCATATCCGGTTACGTCGATATAGGGCGGATCGCAGAAGAATACTGTATATTCTCGATCATATTTCTCTATAACAGTCTCAAAATCTAAGTTTTCTACATAGGTGTTCTTTAAACGCTCGTGAACCTCTTTGAAAGATTCTTGAAATATCTTCTGTGAAGGAATTTTTGACGGAGCATATCCGTAGGTATTTCCTCGGCTGGCAAAAGATTGAGATATCAAATAGAGGAAACGGACAGCTCTCTGGATATCTGTCATATTCTCTTTAAATCGCTTATCTTGCTTGTATCTTTCAAAACTATCCCTTGCACTGAACTCATAGTTCAAAAGCCTTTCAAGCTCCTTTTCGTGATATTTCAAGACTTTAAAGAGATTGATTAGCTCCTCATCTTTGTCATTTACTACTTCCACTGCAGAAGGGTCCTTCGAAAAATAGACCCATGCAGCACCCGCGGACACTTCTACATAACAATCGTGCTCCGGCAACATCGAAATAATTGTCTCCTTTAACCTTGATTTCCCTCCCAGGCGGGAGATTGGTGGTTTTATTATCATTGTGTCTCCTTTCTTTGAACATATGTTCTTTTTGAGGTTAAAAAAAGAGCAATAAAGAATTCATTACTCTTTACTGCTCTTTTTTTGCTATTTTTTTATGGATTTTCCGGTAGTGGATTTCCGAAGCCATCACACCGATAGGTGTGCTCACACTCCTCAAGAACATACTCTCTATATACGGCATGATTGACCGTATCATCGATAGTTATCGCTTTTAAAGCAATCTCGAGCGCATCCTGGTTGATTAGTAACTGAAGTCTTCCAGATAGTTCACTTTTAGGTTTTTTTGCCATTTGAATTACCTCCATCATTATTTTAAAAAATCGAATTAGCATTTATATCAAACCCCTTTCAAAGCAGTTTAATATCTTTTTATAGACCCCCGAGTTCTTCGCTGATAATATCCTCTTTTTTGTCTTTAAGTGCCTCTGCGAGTGCTTTTTCAAGAACTTTGATTCTTTCTTCTTGTTCTTGATCAGAAGTTTTCGGGATCTCCTTGTACTCAAACTTATATTTTTTCATCTTATTGTCATATACAAGCTCCTTAAAGTAGCCTTCTTTTTCTTCAATTTCAGCGACTTCAATCACTTCATGCAGAATATTTTCGGTTTCCTTCGGTAAGATTTGAGATTGAACTACACTCTTCCCTTTTTCAGATGTCATGCTTGTAATTAAAATCTTCATAGTTTTGTCTCCCTCCGTTTTATAATTTCAACACTTTCGCCGGCACAGGAATTGTCGTCCAGCTTGTTACAATTCCCGTTTTATACAGGAAGTACAGAGTCGAACTGAACGAGTCAGTGTCAATGTACACGCTGAAAACATTTTGCCCGACAACCACTTCTGTTGCGGCAGAGATCCCCTCACCCGTGATAATCGGAATTACTTTCTTGTCAATAATCACGGCATACATTTTCGACAACGGAGTGCTCCAACTCTTTTGAGAGGAACTGCACTGCACGTTAAATATATGGCCCTTCCATGTTGCTCCATCTGCTGTTGTTTGGGAAATCGAAACGACTTCTTTGTGTGGTAGCACTTTGTTTTCCCACCACCAGTTGATGTCGCCCCAAGAGTTATTTGTTGTAAGCCCGCTGTTGTAGCCTAATAAAGAATTAATTCGACTAATGTGGGCTTGTTTACCATTAGCCGACAATTGAAAAAGCTGTTCCACCCTTGTGGCCGTAGCGAAATATGTGCTGTCGTGTCCGTCCAACAACTCGCTGTCTGCCGCCTTTGCCGTCCGACCCAAGTAGTCGTGGGTATGAGTCGTGGGCGGAAACGAGGACGGTTTTTCTGTCACTCCGGTCCATCTGACTGACGCCGCTTCTAATCCTGACCCTGGGCCGTGTACTTTCTTCAATTTCTGAAGGATCTGTTGAGCGGTAATAAGCTGAGCCACCTGCTCCGCCGTAATGCCCTGCGCTTTGAGTTCTCTAAGCATGCGATCGATATCACTTTTAGAATAAATGGATGCGGCTGCGGCTTTTTTGTCAATCAACGCTTCGAGCGTTTCAAGTTCTTGAGTTCGCGCCGTTTTTTGCAAATATTCGGTATGAGCGTGATCTGCGGGCGCCTTTTCGTTGAGCTTAAGCTCAACCTCTGAGTTGCTCGCCTTTTTGCTCACCTCTCGATCTAAAATGTCCATGTTTTCATTGAGCTGTTCGATATCCGCAATATCCTCGTAATCCGGTTTTTTCAATTTTAAGCTCTGTGTTAGCTTCATCTTCTCACCTCGCTTTTAAAGAAATCCGTCTGTTTCAAAAATTAGGAGTTTTCCCTCTGTCTTTGTCCAGGAGACCTGTCCTTTAAGTGTCACGGGTGTTGTCTCCGGAAAAATATAAAGGAACTGTTTTGCCGAAACTCTCATACTTAAGTTGTTGTATTCTCCAATTTCATTCATGTGTTCAGTAATTAATCTTGTTTTGTTCGGTTTGTTGAAATCGACCTCATAGTCTCCAATCGCAAGTTTTGCGATTTGGAACTTTTCTCCACCTCCCGTTTGCAACCTTTCAAGAGAAACTCCTTGAGAAGAGGTGTATCCGTCGGTTTGTTTAAAGATAAGCAGGATCATTTTTGATGTTGTGCTTATGTTCAACGTTTCAATTCCACTGCGTATCGGAATCTCTTGTAACCTCACGTTTTTAAGCTTCAAACTCAATTCCGACACCGTCAACTTTGAAGGTTGAAACCCTGCGTTCCAGAACGATTTTTCGAATGTAACCATTTTGAAAAATAGCGATGCAAAATTAAGTCCTCCGGATCCGGATCCACCCGATACGACATTATTCCAAAAATACAAAATGTCCCGCCACGAGCTGGACGTTGTCAACCCGGAAGTCTGCCCGTTTTTTTCTTCAATCGCTTGAATATGGGCAGTCTTAGACTCAAGCGATGATTGCTTTAAACGGTTGAATTCCTCGCTCGTAACAAAGGCGGATGTATCGACAGAAACCATATCCCTCTCCAATTTCATAACTGCCTTTTGGAGTTCATTAATATCGTCAGCTTCGATAACATCACCGATTGTCTCGTAAGACAAATACAATTTTTCATGTGCAGATGAAACTCGGATAAATGTCCTCCATGGATAGTTCTCGTCGATGGACAACACGAAGTTCTCGATCTTCTCTCCCGTCAGTTTTTTGCCCGTGTATAGAGCAATCGAGGACTCGATTGCATTGTCGTGCTGAAGAAAACCCTCGTATCTTCCCGACTGCATAGTAATCTCTTCCTCGATTTGATACAGTTCCTTGTTTTCCTTGACATTTAACTTTTCATAAAATACAGTCACTCGTCCACCTCCTACAGATCGTTGTTTTTAATATCGGCCCAAACTTTTCGGGTGTTGAACAATTCGCTCCAGGTTTTCCTCTTGACTTCCTTCCATACGGTGTAAGTGTAGGAATATTCGACAGCGAGGTGTGCCGGTTTGATCTCCTCAATAGCCCCCTTGAAAGAATTCATATTCCGCGGGATTCCTTTTACTCCTACAAATTTTATCTCAAAAGTATAGCGATCGTTATGTTCGACAACTTCGACCTCTCCACCCGAAAACGAGCGAGCAACAATTCGGATCATCTCGCTCGTAGTGGTCGCAGCACCCCGAAGTTTCGCTTTGATCAACTCCCGCCTTGCTTCATAATTCCGGTTAGGATTCACATCAAGACCGAGCTCCTCTTCCCATAGGGATAGCCCCCAAGTTGCCTTATCAACAAAGAACTGGTCAAACAAGTCTTTTAAATGACAGTGCAGGGCTCCAACCTCCGCCCCCAGTTCTCTCTGTAGAATAATCATCTCTTTGATGATGTGCCAGTATCCCGGCAAATATCGCAGCAGATCGGTAAAACATTGTTGCTGCTCTATTTCCTTCTTTTTGTTTTCTGCATAAAAAGATACTCCATAGGCTATTTTTGAGTAGTTCGGTCTCATTACTTCATCACCTCGACACTTACAGAGGAGAGAATGGGAATCTCTTCAGCAGAGAGCACAACGTTCTCTGTTGAAGAATTTAACTTTAATTCTTGATAGTCAAGCACTCCTGGAACATTGAGCAATACATTCCCCACCTTCGCGATCGACACATAATCCGCCTTGAAGGAAATGCTCTTGAAATACTCTTTCAAAGCACTTGAAAATTCATTTTGAATTTTTGACAACGTGGTTCCTTGTAACGTTTTTACCTTTACGGATACAGAGATGGAATTGCTTGTTGCTCCCACCACTTCGACCGTTGCCCCGATCGGCCTGTTGGCATCAACATGAGCCCTTACCGTCTCAATTAACTCCTTTCCAGGTGTTTGAAACTTGTCATTTACAAACACAAGTTTTACCGTTCCGGGTCCGGAGTTTAAAGGAAACACCTTGACTGCTCCGACGCCCGGCACTTCAAAAGCCCATTTTTTGTAATGGTATACGTTTCCACTCGTCGCAGGCTCTCTCACGCGGGAAAGGTATCGTTCCCTCAAGTGCTCAAGTTCCTCTTCTTCCTGACCTCGTTCGATGACCGCCACAATCAGAGCGCTCTGTAATCCTTCAATTGTTTGAGAAGGTAGGAGTTTCCCTGAAGGAATATTCCCGGCTGTTCCTTCTCGATCACAAACAAGTTCATAATAAAATTTACTTTGACTCTCTTCAAGAAAAGATCTCGCAGTAAATTCTACTTGTTCAATATAAAACTTGCTTCCTAGAGGGATTTGAAGATTAAACTCCGCCTTCACGACCGCCGGAGTTGCCGGATAGATGCTCATTCCAACTGCCGCCGCGATCCGTTCGAGTCCAAGCCGATCCGCAGTAGTCGCAAAGGCATTTTTCAGCACGAACGCAAGTTCTTGATATAAAATGTCCATCTCCACCGCAGAAGGGGAGAGCGCATCATAAATAACGCTTCCTTCTCGCTTGTCAATGCTGTCCGAAACTCTCGAAAGCATTCTCTCAAGAAGAAAATCAGCCTTGTATTGTTCAAATACATCATTCATTGATATCCCCCCAATCGTAGTCAAAGTTCCATGTGTTTGATATATCCAAATGTCCGAAGATAGAGTTTACAGTAAAGGATATTTTGAGTTCATTCCCTCGTGTGTCCTCATTCGAAAAAAAGAACTCCGTTACGGATAAAACGCGATCATCTTTTAGTAAACACTCCTCGATTCGGCGCGTCAGCTCCACATAGGCGAGTTCTTTCGGCTGTCCGAAAAGGTCCGAGATGTCGATACCGTAGTTCGGATAAATCAGGTGATTGTTTTTTTTCGTGCTCAGTTCTTTGAAAATCGCCTGTTTCAAAGCTTCTTTTTTGTCGATCGTTTCATATACTCGATTGCTCGCAAGATGCAAGCGATAAGTCGAAGACGGTGCGATTTCAACCGAAATTCCTTCGCGCATCATCAAATTAAGCTCATCGCCCTCCGGGATCATCGAACCCCCTCCTTTCTATATCAAAGAATCTACTTTTACATCTGCGAATTCGCCGCCAGTGACCTCAACGGTTCCGGTTTCGCCTCCGACGGTGCAAGTTCCTGTTAATCTCCCATTCACAAGTTCGCCTTTAAGGTGAAACTCTTCTCCATTTTCTCCTGGCATCGCTGCTTCATACAGGTAATAAAACACTTGTCCTTCGTGATTGCTCATAAAGACAAATGATTTGTCGAGGTCCGCTTCGGTAAATCTTCGACGTTTCGGTACGATAAGAGCCGATCCGGAGAGCTCAATAGAGTCACTTCTCATAAAAGTAAGTGGCGACAAAGCGGTCAATGTCGCTTGAAAAACCGTACTAAACGACAGGCTCTCTACGTATTTTTTTGTTACCTGAGTCATAAGACTCTTCAGTTTGTGTGCATTCATTTACTTCTCCTTTGTTTTTACTCTGAAGAATCTCGTAAACGGTTTGGAACGCTTCAATGTCGAATATCCGAGCGGAACAGAATTGCTGTGTGCCCCGATCGTCTTATCTCCTCCAGCATAAAGCTCCATATGTCCCTTCCTCCAGCAGATGTCCCCCGGTTGTAATTGGTTGCGGTTGATCTCATAGAAGTGCTTGTCATTCAAGATTGACGCCGTCGTTAAGTTGTAGTTTTTTCTCGGAAGAACTCCGGCATCCTGGTAAGCTCTCATAACTGCGGACGAGCAGTCAAAATGTGTTGTCCTGCGAAGGGTTCCGTTCTGTGAGTAGGGTGCTCCGATGTGTTTCTTCATGTATTGAAGAGCTACCGAAGCAGCCGTACCCGCTTTAGCCACCGCTTGGGATCCGGATCTATTCGAGCCTCCTAGAGTTTTAGGTGTAATACTCGGTTGAATATCCGCATTCACGACCTCGAGGTCCATGCTATGATGATTTTCTTCAAAAGTATGAACGACCGCATTTACCATCATAAGGGTTTGCACGGAGATCTCTCCGATCTCCGGGAAGTGCACCGGTACGAGAGATCCTGCGCGGACCTTGAGGTTTCCGATCGCATTTTTAATCTTGAGTTCCCGATGTTTTCGATTTAAGACCCTTAAAAGTTCCTTGGCTGTTGCATCGAGATTCAAGTCTTTATTTGTCGTAATATCGCTGTAGTTTAATAATCCCCACTCTGCAATGTTTTTCTTATCTTCTGCCATTGAGGACTTGATTTCTTTTTTGTGTTCATCAATCAGTCGAAGATGGACACGGTTATATACTCCTTTTTCAATCGAGGACTTATAATCGAAGTCCTCGGCGTTGTTATAGGTAATTGACTCGGAGACCTTCAACTGTTTGATATTCTTCAACGTTATTTTCCCCGCATCGTCAAACAACACATAGATCTCGTCTGTCTTTGCAGTCGTGATATCGCTCGCATATTGCAGCATCACATGATATTCTTTGTTGTCTTCAATTCTTCCGGGAATCTTAAACTTCGTATCTTCAATTTCTCCTGTTGTAAGGTGATTTTTTGCACATATCTTTTTAAGAAGCTCCGAGTAGGCAAGATCTTTGTACTGCAGGATGTCTTTGTTTTTAAAATAAAAGAGCTGATCATAACAAAGTATCCTGATGATCTGCTCCGAGGTTCTGCTCTTTGAAATTACATATCCATAAAAAAATAGCGTTTCTTCCACATAAAAAGCAAGGGCATTTCCTTCTTGGAAGTTTAGACCCTCCGTTCGCACAAGATCGCATTCAAGTTTTGTAGGCGTTCCTTGGCGATTCATTGCGACCTTTACGCTTCCCATTACAAGAGGAAACTGAACCTCTCCCCTCGCCTTATTTTCGAGCACAACTTTATAGTTCATGCTTGTCACCTCATCCGCCTCTCCATCTCCTGTGTTGACATTCGCGACACTTGCAGTTTCTTTTGATTTTCTTTTACTGCGACAATCCCGTTTTCGCCGAGTTTCGCCATCACGACCTCGGTCTTGAGTGGCAGATATTGCTTCAGCTTGATCTCGATAATCAGATCCGTGCCGTTTTTGAAGTCTTCGTTGATCACGTAGGACTCAAGCGTCACACTCTTATTCATTGAATTGTTGAGATTTTCCGCATACGGCGTTCGGATAATAATGAACTGAAATATTTTGTTTTCTTTCTTGAGCCTTTCAAGATGATTCAAGACTTCCTGCGGGCGGACAAATGCTTTTACTCCCGGAAACGGCTCCGAAGGCAGACGGAACTCAAATTCAAATTCGGTCAACTTCGGCTTCTTCAAAAGGCTCATTTCTTCGCCGTTAATGAGTGTAATCGTCTTATTTTTACTACCGATCTTTGTCTCAATCTTCCCCGGAGTAATCGGTAACAGGAATTTATCGATATAAAAATCATATCCCTTAAACATAGGTTGCCGCACCTCCCGTCGCGGAATAAATCGCCTCTTCCAAGCCCGCTGTTAAACTGTCATACCACCCGTCGAGGTCAGCGGTTTCGTGAACATCTCCGAACTTGTTGGATACATCGACCTGGATTTTGTCAAAGCTGAAATTTTGAATTGCTCTCATCTCGGCAAGCTCTTTCAGATAAGAAATATCATCCTCTTTTACTTTGATCCCATCCGAGAGCTTATCGGTATTTTTTCGAGTTCCTTCTGCGGCCTTCTTGATGTCTTTTGCAGTATCGGCTACTCCTTGAAGTTCGGAAAAAGAAGGAATGTCTCCCAAGCCGCTTTGTTCTTTCGCCTCTTCCTTCTTTTTGTTCTTCAGATCGTGAATAGCAAAAGCTCTTTGCGCCGCTTCTGTATAATAGTTGTCTTTCAGGCGTTGCAGAGAAGACTCTCTTTGTTTTGCATCTTCAACAAACTCTTGTTTCATCGTTTCCAGCTCGTTGTCTCTCTGTTTCTTCTCCGCTTCCGCCTGGGTTTTCGCCTCCGTAGCGAAGGTTACCATTTCCAGAGTTTCAATCGATACCCCGGGAATTTTGTTCACGGTTTCAATCAGTGTATTAATCGCTGAAATCGCTCCGTTGATAAAGTCCTGAATGATCGTCAAACCTCCGACTTTCATGTTCGAAAGCGTAGTAATGACACCGTTCATGACTTGTTTGATCCCAAAACGAAACTCCTGATACTTTCGTATCATTGCATTTACTGCCGTGACCGTCATCACGTGAGTGTTTGCAAGAGAGCGTTGGATCTTATCCGTCACAATTTGATATGCAACACCAAGACCTCCTACGCTTTGAGCCCATCTCATAAACAGAAAAACCGCCACTCCCACAAGAGTTGCGATCGCACCGATCGGAGAGATGGACAGTTGCATATTCATCATAGCGAGGGCCGTGCTTTGTGCAACCGTCGCCGACTTCCACACGAGCAAAGCGGCAGCCACTGCGACGATGGAGGAAGAAGCAAGATCCCAGTGCTCTGCGACTACATTTGCGAAACGAACGGAGTACTCTACCGCAACAACGACAGCGTTGGCAAACATCTCCACCCCTGTGATCGCATAATCGACAAAAGTTCTAAACTCGTCACTGTTCGCAAATTGATTCAGCCGTTGCAGCGCAGGGTCGAGAGCGTGAATAAACCGGTTTTTTATCTCTATAGCCACCTGTCCGAAGGTAAGTGGCATATTTGCAAATTGTTCATTAATCTCCCCCGTGGCTCCAAGCAAAGCATTCTTGATCACATCTGCAGAGAGTTTTCCTTCTTCCGCCATCTTTCGGATCTGACCGATCGGGACACCCATATAATCGGAAACGATCTGCATCAGCTGAGGAGTATTTGCCATAACCGAGTTCAAGTCTTGGCCGCGCAACACACCTGAACCCATGGCCTGAGTCAAGTTGTACATGACTGACTCAATCCCCGAGGCGGAAGTTCCGGAAATCTTAAACAGTTTGTTCAAGTTTTCCGCAAAGGCTATGGTCTCCTGATTGTTCTTAAACGCGGCCTTCGCTTGCATCCCAAGTTTCCCGACAATATCCAAGGTCATTTGATATTCTCCTCTTGACCGCAAAGCAGACTGATAGATCTGCTCTTGGAGCTCCGCGGTCGTCTGTTGGCCGTCGTTGATAAAGTTGATCCTCGTGCGGATATCCGTCATCTCGTCGGATAAATCAAAAAGCCCTTTGATAGACCGGAAGGAGAGATAGGCGGCAACGGCCCCCTTGATCATCGTTCCGAGTTTTCCCGCCGAAGATGATCCGCGATCCATTTCTTGATTCAGTTCTTCCTGCTCTCGTGCTGCTTCGTTGAGTGCGGTTTCGACCTGCGCAAGCTCTTCGCGTGCGGCTTGGAGTGACGCAAGATTAAATGCGTTGCCGGTAGCGCTGTTCATGTTGTGCGCGGCGCTGATCACGAAGTTCATACTCCGCACTACATTTTGCAAAATCGGCGTCATTTCGTTCCTGAGTCGGATCGTGCTGTCAATATAGCCCATCTCTTCCTCCTTCCTTTTCTACTTCGTCATGTCCTGGGAATATCGTTCAAGCATTGCTACATACATCGCCTGTTCCGCCTCATTCATCTTGATGAACTCGGTGGGTCTGATGTTAAATTTTGAGCAGACGAACACATAATAGGCCAGGGAGGTCTCCTTATCCTCCCTTATGAGTTTTTTACGACTTCTTTCTTCTCTTCAAAAGACTTATCAAGACCGTTGATCTCTTGGCACTTCTTCAATAGCTGATTGAACTCTTTCGAAGAGAGCATCGCATCAAGAAGCGCCTCGGGAGAAAGCACCCCGTAGCTGTCCTGGAGCTCTTTATCGTACAAATTCGGGTACACGACGCTTCCGATCACAACACTTTTGTAATACGCTGAAATTTTAAAATCGCTTTTACCGTCCGCAGAAACGACAAGAGCCTTATCGGTGCCGGCAAGACCCTTGTCCGGACTCATCGCCCGAAGCTTCCAAGGAATGGGTTTTCCACCTTCTTGAAAGCGTTCGGAAACAACAAACTCCACCTCTTCAAACGGGTTCTTTACATTTTCTTTAAAAAATGCGGTTAAACTCATTATTGCATCCCCTCCAACAACTTAAATTTCTCTGGCATATCGACTCCGTCAAATGTTCCGGAAATGTCTTCTTCTAGGAATTCTTTGTTTACATCGAGCTTGGCAAGAACGATACTATCGAGGTTGCAGTCTCTGAAAATAACGGTATGTCTTCCTGCTCGACTGTTCGGATCATCATTTGTAATCTGAATATCGAAATAAATATCCTTGTGTTCTTTGATGTATTTCATCATCACATCGCGCAGAATATCAGTGTTGTAATATACTTTCGCTTTCCATTTGCCAACCCCGTACCCGGAGCGGTTTCCTGCCATTCGAGAACCAAGGCGACCGATTTCTGTTTTTTTCTTGTCAAATGTAGCTTCGAAGTCAATCAGTTGAAAAAACAGATATCGACTTCCTTCGATCGTAACATATGCACTCCCTTCGGAGCCGTGGAGTGGCTCCTGTGCATGCATGATTGCTTGACTCATACTGTCCTCCTATCTTACCCAAATCGTCTGATACAATTTTCCCATCGCTTGAACCGGCGCGATATAGTCATGAACGATAACACTGTCCTTCGTATCGCCCTTTTCGACCGCGGTATCTTTCGAGTCGTAATTTTCGATTGCTCGGACTTTCTCAAGTGTTTGGGCATGCTTTACAAGCTCGTTCCAAAACGAAATTCTTCCGTCCGCATCGTTCTGTACTTTTCCCAGATGGCGTTTGTTAAAAATAATTGCGACATCGATCGCTCTTTGATCCAGAACGCGCGCGATCTGATTTTTCGAAAAATCTTCATTTTTTTGAGCTGTGAACTCTGTGAACGAATTGATGTCGTCAAGCACGCGGACCTCATTGTCTTTTTCGTAGAGAAAGAAAAATCCTTCCTTGAGCGCCTGTTTTGCGTCACGGGACTTATACTTTGTATTGATCTGATACTCCCCGTTATACTTCTTATTCGTCAAAGATCGATTGACCGGACATCCCGCAAGTTGTCCGAGCGCCCAATAGACGACGGCGCCCACATCGTCTCCTTCCGCCTTGTTTTTAACGTTGATCAGAGCCTCGTGATTCGCCTTCTCTTTATCCATGGATAATACAACGCATTGAAACTTTACGCCTTCCTCTTCCCTTAATCTCACCATAAATGCCTTGTACAAGGCCTTTATCGATGCATCGTCACCGGAGTATCCGATCACGTTGAAATTATATCTCTCGATCAATTCGAGATAATTCGAGTGTGAAGAGCCGTTTGCCGTGCCGTTTGTCCCGGACTCCAGCTTCACGCCCGCCACCACAGTCAAGGCGTTCTCTGAGGATGTACTAAACGATACAACAGAGTTTTCCTTAAGCTCAACGATCGACGCTACTGACTGCTTGTCGATGACCTTCCCCCTCATTATCGTTGTCACAATAAATGCTCCGGATTTGTCCGGATCATTTTCTACCGTGATTGTGATCTCATTTCCTGCAACACCTGCATGCTTTGCGGTTGCGACAAGATTGTCACCCACATTTGCGGTTGCCTTTGCGCCTCCGGTATCGTTGATTCGATACAAATACAACACCTTGGCACCGAGCATAATCTCACGGATCGGCTTTAATTTCTCACTTGTATATTCATGTCCCAGAAGTTCGAGGCTGCGCATTTGGAGATCTGCAGCTTCGATCGTGATCACTTCACCGGTCGCTCCCCAGTCAAGTGGTAAGGCGATCGTTGCATATCCCCGCTCACTGAATTCTCCACTTGCCCTTTCTACCGATGCATAATTGATGTATGCACCGGGAAGAGTCTTGTTTTGCGTGAGGAATACTCCTCCACCCAATGCTCCGTAGCCCATTTAATTCAGCTCCTTCCCGTTAAATTGTGCAAGAAGTTTTTTTACTTCTTCCATCGTATATTCCTTATCATCCTCAAGTACGACAGAGAGCACATCTCTGTTTCCTTCTACACTCGACGACGATAAAAGCGCCTGCTTCGAATACTTCAAAACGTCCGCCTTTCCCTCTTTTTTTATTTTCATTTCTTTCGCTCCTTTTCCTGTATCAGTGTATGATTCTGCATAAACGCCTCTGCCTCTTTTTTCTTTTCAACGAAGTAGTGATACGTCAAAGACATACTTATGCTGTCGTCTTTGATGTCGGAATCCGCCATTTCCGCATAGCAGCCCACATCGATGAGTAAAATCGATAGAGCGCTTGCCATTGCGTGCAAGTCGTGAGCGGCGATGTTGTCGTTTAAGTACACGACATTACACAGTACACTCACTTTGTATCGGCGAGAAAAAGCCTTGTCGATTTGGCAGTGGATGAACTTCACAAAAAAACAAGGCTCCTCTACCCCTTGTTCCATATCGTTTACATAAATATTTATATCCGGATAATGCTTCGCGAGCTTATCCACGATTGCCTGAAGAAGATTCATAGATTGCGAAACACCTCCTGTATTTTTCGCTCAATAATTTTATCCATAACGCTACGAACCTTATTCTCCGCAATCGTCAACATGAAGTATCCTTGTTTCCATTTTCGTCCATCCCGGGTTCTGTGACCGAATTCAAGATAAGGTGCATATTCAACGTTATTAAAGACCTCGATCTGATATCCGCCTTCTGTCCTTTGAATTTCAGAAATATGCCAACCTCGCCGAAGGGTTCCTCCAACTTTTCCGCTTCTTGGAGGATACTTCCCCACAGGAGTATCTTTTTTAGCTAATCTCAGTTCCCTTGCAGCAATCTCATAGATTGCCTCAATAAAAATGTTATCCAGCCTCTCGATCGTCCGGAGAAGGTCGTTTTGATACTGCTCAAACGGCGTGATGTCGATCATTGCCATTTCTCCCATTCTTCCACTTTGTACTCCCGATGCGTCTGATAGATCGAAGGAATTTCCGAAAGTTTCAGTTCGTGCGTAACATTATCTTGAACGACGACGATCTTGGATCCCTCGGCAATTTCAATCAATGGAGGCGTAAATAACAGCAGCTCTTTCTTTGAACTCATTGCCCCGAGATCCGAGACCGTAGACGACTCTTTAAAGCTTAAACGGCAGCGGAACGAAGAGGTCTCAACTTCACGAAGACTTGAGATCTTCGTTGCCGGATCCCGTGTAGATCTTCGGATATAAAGAGTCGCTTGTCCCGTGAAAAAAAACTTGTCATTTACCACTTTAACTTTCGATAGCACAAATAATCCTCTCCCTTCCCAAGAGCAGAGATATAGGATTGGAATATATCCTTTGCAGATGCGACATCTGCGAAATCGTACGATGTGTCTCCCATCTTGATCGATTTGACCGCTTCCTCAAACGAAAATCCTTCTCCCAAACCGCCTGTTGCGAGTTTAAGAGAATAGAAGGCGGCAACCACCCGTTCGACGAGGAAGTATTCAAGTTCCGAAGGGATTTCGTCGTCATTGAGTTCATTCTTCAGTCGCTGCGTTTCTGTATCAATCATATATCGAAGCAGTTCGTCCTCGTTTGTTTGAAAAATATAGCCGAAACGCTCGATGGCAAGCTTGACCCTATCGATCATCTTACTCACCTGCCAATGCCGCTATAAGCTCCGTTTTTTTCATTTCCTGAAATCTTTCGACTCCTTGTTTCTCTGCCAGATCTCTGAGTTCTTGGACTGTTCTCTTTGACAGTTCCTGATTTTCTTCAGCCGAGGAGCTGCCGATTTCGACAGCCCCCAGGTCTCTGAGTTGTTCTATTCTATTCGGATTTTCTGTGGTATAGCGCAAAGCGCCTAGTTCGAGTATCATAAGAACCTCCTACTGTGTAATACATACAAAGATTTGGTTTTGTTTTTGCTTCTTGATCCACAAATCGTGATACTTACGGTAATCTACTTTCCACGCATCAGCTTGTTGATACTGATCCGGGGTAAACACGCGAAGCTTGTCCGTTTTGGAGATCGCGATCGGAACCGTTCTCGGCGTGATGATCCAGTTGATGTCCTTCGCATCCGAGGCGGGTTTTAACCCCCCTTTTTCTTGAGAGGACGTTGTTCCGTCGAGGATGTCATACTTTGTCTTTAGTCGAGCCGAAGGAACGACACGAATCGGATCCTCGTCGATCGCCTTGACTTTGAAATTCAAAGAGCCTTGTTTGAACTCTGCCAGGTTGATTGACTTCCCGATTTTCGGACTGTCTTCAATCAGTGCCAAAGTCTTGGACGACATGGTAATAACAAGCGGAACGTCATCTCCTACGACGTCTGCGACTGCTCGGAGGTGCTCTCGAAGTTTGGAAAGCGCATTGTCCGCCGTTAGGTTAATCGCCTCTTCTACATTTGCCGTTTTCGCGATAGCGGCGATCGTTGCATAGCGATAGGAGTCGATCTCGGGAATGACCTGCTCCTCCTGGAAGGTCTTAATGACATTCGCCGAGGTTGCAACAAATCCGGATTCATCGACATCCATGGAGTCGAGCAAGAATGCGCGTCCACGGTCCTGGGTCATTTTGTAGGTATCGTATCTCAGACTTACCGAGCCCTGAACAAACCCTTTGTCTCTGTCATAGTTTGCAAGCCCGCTCGTCCCCATCGTTGGGATCTTCACCTCATTGCCCCCGGTATAGATTACCTGTCCCGCATTATCCTCCATCCAGCCTGAAGTTAGCAAATGTACCGCGTGTTGGTCGAGTGATTTCATCATCACTTTCGAATATTCAATCGTATTGATAGCCATGGATTTTCCCTCCTCATATAATCAAGTGTTTTTTTTATTGAAAAATACTTGCAATCTGCGATTCTATCGCGCTTACGTTGCCACCCTCGTTTGCAGGCGGTTCATGCGTTTGAAATTTCGAGTTTTCCTCCCGTTCCGCTTGAAACAGATAGGGTTTGTCTTGCTTGAGCGCAGAAAGCTGCTCCTCTAGCCCGATAATGTTGTCTTCCTGAAATTTCAGATCCTCGCGCTTGAGGATCTTCATCAAGAGATCCGGATCGACCGTTCCCGATTTTTCAAGCACTGTCTTGAGAGAATACTCATTTTTTAAATCCGCCTTCTCTTTTTCAAGCTCCTTGGCCTTCTTCTCCCAGTCGGTCGCGGATTGCTGAATTTTTTCGATGTCCATGTCCTTGTAAGACTTGATCGTCTTGTTCGCTTCTTTCAACCTCGTAGTTACAAGCTCAATCTCTCTGTCTTTTTGCTCGGCTTTGTCCTGCTCCGCTTGCACATCCTTCGCGTTTTCCGCGAGGATTTTTTCGATCACCTCATCAGACAAATGAAGCTCTTTTAAAAATTCCTTCTTCATTGTTTTCTCCTCCTTGAAATTTTTTGAAACACGAAAAAAAGACCTGTTTAACGACTGTGTCCAAGTCAAAAAAATTGCACGAAAAAAGCACCTCGCTATATATCGTATAGCTACTGTGCTTTTGCGTAGTCTCTGATCGCATTGTAAAAATAAGTCGCTTTTTCTTCTTTTTCGTCCTCTGTGAGATCAACCCACTTTTCATCGATGTCACTAAACTCTTCTCGCAACTCTTCGTATGCAATATCTGCATCTTCCGACAAGTCGTCATCCCAAAATATCCAAGCCGCCAACTTATGCATAAGTTCGTCACTGGATTCTTCGCGGATTTTTGACAGCTCCGGAAGAACCTCAGAGAGGAACTGTTTTATTTTAGTCTTTGCCATTTTCCTGACACCTTCTTTCGTTTTATTATTGTTACATACTTATCGTCTTCTGCGATGAGCGCTATTTCATCATAATATTTTACAAGTCTTCCAGTCGAAGTATCTACATAGTTGGCAGGCTTTTTCGCGATTTCAAGAATATCTTCAAATTCGAAGTTTTTGACCCCGCTTTTTTTGAATTCTCTACGGATGTACTGTTCCACAAAGTGATCGCTCGCATACACTCCATTTTCTTTAAATTGATAATACAACGAAATCGCTCTCTCTTGGTTTTCTTCGAGTATAGAAGTATTTTTATGAATCGCTTTAATCACACTATGATCCTTCATCAAAGACTCATACTCTATAAGATTATTATACTTCATATCTTTGAAAACATCAAATGCAGGAGTCTTTTCTTGTAAAGTTTTTAAGATGTTTTCATATTCTTGCTTGTCTTCATAGTTTGTCACATACTTCTCGCGCCACTGTTTATAACTCAGATTTTCGATTCGTTCATTTTTCCCCGTCTCCGGATTTCTCGCAATCCGCGAATTTTCAAGTTTTTTCTGTATGTCATCATCAAAAAACGGAACCGTTGTGCTTCGGCAGTTCGGATGAAAAGGTGGAGCAGTTACCCCGACAGCGTAATGCTCGGTATCGAATACTTTGGAATCAAGCCCCTGGCAAATCTCCGATGTACTTAAATCCAGCGTTGCGACAATTTCGTACTTTTTGATCTTCATCCGTATATAGGTTTCCTGTGTCGCTTTGGAGTTGATAGCAGCACTCTCGGTCATAACCAAGCGACCCGCGGCCGCTCTTGACACGTTCATCGTTTTTGAAATGTCGGCGATCGCCTCATCCGGGGATCGCCCTCTCATAATATTCTGTGTCAAATTCCGCCTTAGCGAATCAACAAGTTTATCACCCCGTCCCCAGATCCTCTGCGAAAAATCGGACCCGTCCGGAGCCCATGGATGTAAGATGATGTTACGCAGTTCATCCCGATTGATTCCAAACATATGCTCATAACCGGTAACCCGTCCGAGATTATAAAGCTCATGATAATATTTCTTCTCAAATGTATTCGAAAGATGGGCAAACAGCCCCTTTTCTTCCGTATCCATCAAAGAGGACACAGCCGCCTTAATTTCAAGTTCCATCGCTTGTATCCTTGAGATCCGGGCGTGACGAGAGGCAAAAGATAACTCTTTTTCAATCTCCGGCGTGAAGGTACCTTTTGCCTTTTGGACAAAACTTTTTAACCCCTCCACTTCGTACTCCTTGATCGCCTTTCTCGCTTCTTCTATGCTCATCCCCTGCTCTTTCATAATCGCATTCATATGCTTGGAAAGTTCGTTATTCAAAACATTCATGGATGTTTGATACTCTTTGTGGAGAAACTTGACATAATCTTCGCTGTCTTGAAAAATCTCTTTTGTCAGCTCAAAGCTTCGTTCTTCCCAGTAAGACATTACGCATCACCTTGCAGTCCTTGATAGTCATCAAAGAGTTTCATCTTCTCCTCTTCCTGTTTCCGAATCCGATCCTCCTCAAGCGCAGGATCGGTCACAAACGGATGGTTCGCTCGCAGAGTTTCCTCTGATACGATGCCGATTGAATTCTTGATGATGTCGACGGTCGACTCATCGTTGACCATGATGTTTCGCTTAAATGAAACTTCGCATCCGTCAAAATTCAAGCCGGTAACAACCGATGCGAACCGGAAGAGGTATTCAAAACTGGCGGAGAACTCAAGTTCAAGAGCATTCGCATCAAGTTCCATATCGGAATACATCGCTTTGATGTTGAGCGAGTTCGGCGCTTGTGTTGTCCTGTCGTTGTCTAAATAGAGCGCTCTCGCATTTTGAGCGATCGCCTTTTTCAGAACCTCGATAATCACCTTGTAGTTCTCCGCATTGACCTTGATCTCCAGCGTTTCCACCCCACCTTGCATTCCATCCGCCGTCTTGACTTTCACCGCCCCGTAAGTCGCAAGGTTTCGGCGAAACTCCCCGAGCTCCTCCCCGTCATAGTTCTTGATCACCATGATCGTGTTCCCCGGATTTTCGAGCATCCCATCGGTGTAGTTGCTCAAAAGGACGTTCAACGCATCCTGCAGACACTTTACCCTTTGAATCAAAGCAAGTTCGGAAGGAAGACGAAAGTATACAAAAGGCACGCTCTGATATCCGTAACTCTTTCCGGATTTTTTCAAATACGCCTCGTCTTTCACATATTCAAGCCGGCCGTTCTCATACTCATATATCTTAACCCCGGACGATGTATAGAGATGAACAAACTCTTTGATCTTGATTTGAAGATGTTCAAACTCTTCTTTTCTCACTCTTAAAATCACTGCTTCCAAGCTATCGTGATTGTCATCCTTCCAGATCGGAATAACCCGGAGCGGATCGATCTGCTTAAATTTGACACTTTCGCCGTCGGTATAAAGATACATCCACGCTATTCCATAATTGTGGGCGTCGACGGCAATTTTGTTCAACGTTCTCATAAACGTCTTATCAAACAAAGAGTTTACATAGTCAAGCGTTTGCTCGTTGTCACAGTCAAGGTTCGGTTTTTCGGAAAACAAGTAGTTTACTTTCTGATCCACCGCTCTGGCATACTGATTGTCTTTGATCTTCCAGTTCGGAAGATTATGCACGCTTTGAAGTCGTCCGCCTTTGCCGATTGCAAGTCGTTTTTTGTTGTCGATATCCTGATTTGATTCATAGTATTCCCGCCCCGTCTTCATTTCTTCATGGCACAGCGAGTAGTTTGCCATGCAGTACTCGATATACTTGACGAGTTGTCCGTCATTCAAATTCTTCAGTTCCAAGCTTCCGCCTCCCTCTTAATCAAACTCATACAAGTTGATACCGATGTTTTCCGCAATTCCGGTCAGCGCATCGGCCGCGTCATCGTGTGCGTTCTTACCTTCCTTCTGATAGCTGTTCAGGTCTTCGTATAACGCTTCCCACTTTTCTCTCCAGTTCCAAGGAAAATATACATGTTCCATGACCCAAGTCGAGTTGGAGAGGATCCGGGCGACCTTGTTCTTTGAGTTGTGGAACCAGGTGATGACGGTTTTACTTTCCGGATACTTTTCTTTGAGTTCTCTTTGTACGGCACGAGCAAAGCCTTTTCCTCCGTTGTTGCTCTCGATCTTCGCGTGATTGACCTTGTTCTCAAACAACTTCTTCGCGGTAAGCGGCTCCGTTGTCTCCATGGACTCTTTCGTATAGATCACATCAAGTACATAGGCATCCTTTCCAAACGTTTCTCCGACGATAAAGAGTGCATAGTAATCGGATCCTTCGTCCGCAGTGTCTCCATATGCGAAAATTCGCTTGAAATGGAGATTTCCGTCCTCGTCGAGAGGCAGAGTCGTATAGGTCTTAAACTTGGAATAGAGCTTGCCTTTGAGATCGATCGGTTGTTGTTGATAGTTCGCGCTTGCAATGTCCTGCCCCATCGTCTTCGTCTTTCGCTCGTATTCCTTTCGCGATAGAACTTCCTCACACAACATAGTACCGTCATCCTGTAAGGCTTTCATCGATACATGACGCACCTTATATCCGAGGCGTTTAAGTTCCTTGAGCGCACGACCCGCAAGATCTCTTGAGTGCCACCTCGTCATAATAATGATAATCTTCCCGCCCGACTCCAGACGCGAAAGCATCGTATTCGTAAACCACTCCCAGTGCTTGTCTAGCACCGCCGAGTTGTTTGCTTCCTCCGCGTTTTTGATCAAGTCGTCGATAATAAGGCGATCCGCTCCGAATCCCGTCGCGGTTCCGGTCGGGGATGTCGCCAGATAGTTAGCATACGCTCCGGATAAACTCCACAGATTGGCCGCTCCGTCTCCGTCTTTGATTGCAACCCCGGGGAAGATGTCGGAATATACGATCCGCTTCTCATCCGCCTTCTTCTCCGAAATGGTATTTCGTACCCCTTTGGAGAATTGTGTCGCTACCGTCTCGTTGTACGATCCGGTCATCACTTTAAGGGTTTTATTTCTTCCAAAAGACCACTCGACATACTTTTGCGCCGTTCTGGACTTCCCGTGCCGAGGCGGTTCATTGATGATCAGCACATCATCATCGGAAGAGTCGAACTCTTGCAGTTCCTTACAGAGATCAACAAGGTATTTCCGGTCGAACTTATAGAAATCGGGTGCGGTAAGATGGCAATAAAAAAACAAGTCTTCCCTTGCTTTTTCAAACATCCGCTCTCTCTTGAGCTCCTCTTTCGTCTTATTGATTTTTCGTCCCGCGATTTCGCTCAAGATCGACACATTTTCACCCCGCTTGATAGTTTCATCTTTCACAGAAAGAAAAAACCCCTTTCATTTTCTTTCATCGCCTTTCATTTATCTTTCAAAATGTTTCTCTTATATTTTTACATCCGATTTTAAAGACGCTATAAACCGCATTTTTTTGCATTTTATAGCTATATTCGATTTACCCTTTGCCTTCTTTGTCAATTTTTATCTTTCAAACCCATCTTTCAAGATTTCAAATTTTCCTCTTTTGTTTGAATTTCAACCCTTTCAAGGATTTCCAAAATCTTTCCGAGGAGTTCCGGTTCGGTTTTTAACACTTCCTGCAGTTCAAGCTTGATTTTTTCTGCAGCGGCATCGACTCCCTTGTTGAATTGATATCGAAGTTTTTCGCGACTGACGGCAGAGCGTTCCAACGACGCCAGAGCTTGCATTCCTGCAATCGCGTTCTTGTCGACCTTGCCATCCTCTGTGTTCACCAGCATGTTCATCAACAGTTGAAATGCCATTGTGGAGCTCGCTTCTGCCATATCAAGCTTTGAACCCGCCGAGCTCTCAATAATCGCCTTCGCCTGCTCTTTTGCTCTTGTAATGCTCTCTAATTTTTCGCTAAACTTCTTGCCGTAGCGCGCCACCGACTTCGAGGAGATATCTTTATGCCCCGCTTCGTGAATCATTGCTGTTATCTGCTCATAAGTCATGCGTTTGTTCACAATCGCGTCATGGATCGCCTCACGGAGGGCGTCAGGCAGCTTGTCGATTTTGCTGTGTGCTCGATTCATTACAGGCACACCCCTTTGTCTTCAACCGTCCCTTCTGCCAAGTCAACGCCCTCGGTCGTCAATTTATAAAACTTGTTATTCAAAGTTTCAAAAAAGCTCGCTTCTCCGAATTTCTGGAGCTCGACAAAATGATCGTCGACCAAATAGGAGATATTCGCCTCGAACTCCTTCTTCGTAATCTCATAGCCCAGTTCGTGAAGCTGCTTGAATAGCACAT